>JARYMO010000257.1 GCA_029907055.1 Syntrophomonadaceae bacterium
CGCGGCCCCGGCGACGACTTCAGCCGCTCCCGCACCTGCTGTCCCAGCTGGTCATACCTCACCCCTGCTCCCCTCCCACCCGCGTCGATGCGCTAGTAGCTGGCAAACAGCCGCCCCCAGGGGCTGCTGCGCTGCCACTCCTCGAAAATCGGCTTGCCGTGCAGGTTCCACCACACCTTGTCGTGGTAGGTATCGGATCCGAGCACGAACAGGTTGACCAGCGGGGTGCGGAAGAAGACCTTCTGCACCGGCTTGAGCGGCCCGAACCACAGCAGGTCGCCGGCGTGGCTGGCCAGGTTGTCCCCCACATGGAAGTGCATGTTCACCCCCGACACGTCCTCGCCCACCAGCTCGATCTCCGCCGGGTTGCCGATGCCCAGCCCCTGCTCGTGGGCCAGGCGGATGTATTCCAGCCCCAGGGGGTCGAAGCCCATCATTTTGGCCGCCACCGCGTCGATGGCCACCTGGTCGGCGCTGGCCAGCAGGTAGTCAGCCTTCACCGGCTGCAGGGTGCGCGGCCCCGGCCCGTTGCCGGCGGTGGTGCCGTCCATCACCGCGCACAGGCCGGCGTGGATCTCCTTCTGGATGGCCAGCAGGTCCACCAGGGTGGCGTGGATCCAGCTGTGGGTGTAGTGGCGTCTGGTGTTCAGCAGGCCGCCGAAGGCGTTCTTCATGGCCCCGGTGGTGGTGGTGTAGATGTGGCAGTTGTGGACTACCAAGCCGTTGCCGATGAAGCACTCCGCCCCGGGAACGGTGATGTCGTAGAGAGCAACGCCCTGGCTGGGGACTTCCACGATCTCTTCAATCACATCCCAGGCAAGGTCTTCGCTGGCCATCAATTCCAGATGGGCGATTTCTTCGCGAAACATGCCCTGCCGGTCATGCTCCCTGAAGGTATTGACCAGCTGACGCGCCACGCGCGGAGTAACCCGCCCGCTTCCGTTCTCAATCACGTTAACAGCCGAGGGCTTGCCGGTTGCCGCCTGCGTCAATCCCAGGCCTTCGCGCACCCTGCGGAACACTTCCCTGGGGAAGGGTACGATGTCCCAGTTGCTGGGCTGTTTTCCCTCCAGGAAACAACGGACCCGTTCCTCCAGCCGTCTGCGCTTCCCGGGGTGTCGCAATTCGATGTGGCAAGCCAGCACGGCCGCGTCCGCACCACTGGCCACCACCTTGTAGTAGCGCCTCGGCTCAGCCCACTTGCCGGGAATCGTGTGCCAGACGGGACTGATGAACGCCATGACCCCTAACCGGCTGCACAGGCGCTGGATATCCCGGGCCAGGAGTTCGCTCTTGGTGACCGCGCTGATTTCGGTCTGCCTGCGACTGACATGGCCGTCGCCGTCGAAATACCCGGAAAGAAAGGCAGCGACTTCGCGGTCGGGGCAGCAGAACAGGAGTTCAGGAACACGCTTGTTGCCTGCATGCAGGGGGACCGGCAGCCCCATTTGCTCAAACAACTGTCCCATCGGCTTGCCGGTGTAATACAGGGTGTCTCTCCTATCTAGGCGCCGCGTCGCCGTGACCCCGAAGAGCTCGTACCCTGACTCGATGAAGTCTGCCTGTAGTTCCCGCTGGTGGTTGGTCCACCAGAGGCGGTCGGTAGTCGGCGCCCGCTGGATGAAGCCTTCCGCCATCACGTAGCCCAGCCAGCGCCAGAAGGTTTCCGAAGTCTCTTCGGGAATCCTCATCTGCATGACATTCCCTCGTAACGGGACGTCATGACGCTTCAATAACGCCTGCACCGACTGCCAGGGCATTCCTTCCCTCAGAGCGATGGCCGTCGCCGTGGTCCCCCCCTGGTATGCGTCGATGATTCTCTTGGCTTGGACAGCGTCGTACTTCCTCCCGCTGCGCGCGGTTTTCGCCTGCGGCCTTGGTTCTCCTCCCACCCGGGGCAGGGGCTGCGACTGGCCCGCTACCGGCATCCTTCTCGCTGCCGCCAGCCGCTGTCCAGCTTTCAGTCCGCCCAATGGCCGCCAGCCATCCGGGGTTCGGATGAGGTGGTCTTCCGTCGCAGTCAAGCGTCGTCCCGTGCGCGTCCGGAGCTCCAGCACCCTGCGATTGCCTCGCGCGGTGCGCCAGAACACGGTTGCTTCGTGTGGGCGCACGCTGCCATCCGCGCCCATGGCCATGACATGAACAGAACCCCGGACCCGGCAAGTTCCATCCGGCTCAAGGACTAATCCGCTCGCTTCCTTCATCTGCGCACTGACCAACTGGGCAATCGTGATTACGGTGCCGTCAGCCAGCATCAGTTCCGTGTCACCGGCCACGCACTTCATCGTCGGCAAATGGACGATGTTCTTGCCTACGAAATAGTCGGGGATGTAGATGCCCTCGGGGTAGATGCGGTCGAGGACGTTCATCCGGGCCCGCGGCTGGTAGCGGACCCATTTCATGTCGCGGTCGTCGAAGTTGAGCTTGACGGGGATGCCGTACCTGTCGTAGACGCGGTCGAACTTGTTCAGGCGCCGGCCCTTCTCCGGGCGGGTGACCACCGTCTTGTTCTCCACCGCCACCAGGTCGTGGTAGCCGGCCGCACGCAGCGCCCTGATGACCCCCTCCAGCTGCCAGGGGGTGGTGTTGGCCCCCGGCATGGGGAAGTGCCATGAGATGTTGTCCTTCAGGATG
>JARYMO010000258.1 GCA_029907055.1 Syntrophomonadaceae bacterium
AGCGGTGGCGGCGGGGGCTGACGGACTGATGATAGAGGTGCACGCCTGTCCAGCGCGGGCGCTGTGCGACGGTGACCAGTCGCTGCCACCGGACTCCTTCGCCCGGCTGATGCGCGAGGTGCACGCGGTGGCGGCCGCGGTGGGGCGGGGGTGCGGCAGATGAACGTCACCTGTGCGGTGCTGGGCCCGAGTGGATCGTTCTGCGCACAAGCGGCCGTCGCGTACTGGGGGCCGGCCGCTCGCATGCTGCTGATGAACAGCATCGAAGAGGTGTTCGAGGCGGTGGCGCAAGGCCATTGCCGTCACGGGATGGTGCCGCTGCAGAACAGCCTGGGCGGCAGCGTGGGCGCTACCCTGGACCAGCTGGCGGCCGGGCGCCACGGCATCGCCGGCGAGTACCAGATGCGCGTGGTGCAGTGCCTGCTGGCGCCGGCGGGAGTCGAGGCAGGAGACATCGAGGTGGTGCTGTCGCAGGCCCAGGCGCTGGCCCAGTGTCGAAAGTTCCTGCGCCGCGCCCTGCCCGGAGTGCGCCTGGAGGCCGTGAACAGCACCGCGAGGGCGGCAGAAATGGTTTCCCGCTGGCCGGGGCGGGCGGCGGCCATTGCGCCGGTGCAGGCGGCGGAGCTGTACCGGCTGCGGGTGCTGGCACGGGGCATCCAGGACCGGGAAGACAGCACCACCCGTTTCATCCACCTGGTGCAGAGGGGGCGCCAGCACCCCCGGGCACTGCGCACCACGGTCACGGTGGCGCTGGGCCAGGGGGGGGCCGCCGCGGCGCGCGACATCTTCGCCCGCAGTGGACTGCCCGTCACCTGGGTGGAAACCCGTTGGTATCCTCCCGCTGGCGAGTATCGCCACTACCTGAGCGTGGAGGCCTCTGCCGACGTGCCCGAGATGCGTGCGGCGCTGGGGGAACTACGCCTGGCGAGCACATACTACCGTTGCCTGGGGAGCTACCCGGTGGCCGGCACCGGCGGCGTGCAGCCGCTGCGGAGGGGGGTGGCCGGCAGCGGGAAGTGGGAGGTCAGATGACGGTAAGCCTGTACTGTGAACCGGCACGCCTCTACGAGCAGGTCCATGACCTGGTGCGCATCTTCTTCCCGGGGGTCGGGGTGGTGCGATGGTCGGGTGGCCAGGAGAGCGCGGTGGACATCGTGCTGTGCCAGCAGCGGTGCGGATCTTCGCTGCACTTGGAGGGCAGTGTCGAGGACGGGGCCGCTGCCCGGGGCAGCTCCAGGATGCACGACGTGCCGCCGGGGCCGCACGCCGCAGGGGAAGTGCTGCGCCTGACGAGGATGTTTCTGTTCGAGCTGCTGTCGGCCTGCGTTCCCCAGCAGGTCCACCCCTACGGCATTCTCACCGGCATGCGTCCCACCAAGCTGGTGCACCGCTGGCTGGACGAGGGGATGGGGGCGGCGGAGGCCAGCGGGCGCCTGCAGCGCGAGCACGCGGTGCACCCGAAGCAGGCCCACTTCCTGGTGCAGGTAGCCCTGGCGGAGCGCGAGGTGCTGGCGCAGGCCAGTTTCCGGGATGTCAGCGTGTACATCGGCATCCCCTTCTGCCCGTCGCGTTGCAGCTACTGTTCGTTCCCGGCAGCGGTGGTGCGCGACTACCAGGAGCAGGTCCTTCCTTTCCTGGACGGCCTGCTGTGGGAGATGGAGCAGGTGGGCCGGGCCCTGCAGGAGCAGGGCAGGCGCGTGCACTGCCTCTACGTGGGGGGAGGCACCCCCACCATCCTGCAGCCGGCTGACCTGGAGAGAATGGCGTCGCTGCTGCGCCGGTACTTTCTCCCCACCGTGACCGGCGAGTTCACCGTGGAAGCGGGGAGGCCAGACACGCTGGACGCTGCCAAGGTGGCGTTGCTGGCCGACATGGGGGTGAGCCGGGTCTCGGTGAACCCGCAGACCATGCACCAGCAGACGCTCGATGCCATCGGGAGAGGCCACACCGTGGCCCAGGTGCTGGAGGCGGTACGAATGCTCAGGGCGGCCGGCATCCCGGCCCTCAACATGGACCTCATCGTGGGGTTGCCGGGAGAAAGCCCGCAGCACTGCGAGCGCTCACTGCGGCAGGTGCTGGAGGCCGGGCCGGAGAACGTGACGATTCATGCCCTGGCCCGCAAGCGCGGCTCGCCCATGGCCGAGCGGCACACCGGGTGCTGGCCGCCGGCCGACTCACTGCGGGCAATGGAGGCCGCCCAGCGCCTGCACGGCCTGCTGGCGGAGGCGGGGTATGCTCCCTACTACACCTATCGCCAGAAACAGGCGGTGGGTGGCCTGGAAAACACGGGGTATGCCCGGCCGGGGCACATATGCGCCTACAACGTGCTGATGATCGAGGAACGGCAGTCCATGGTGGGGATGGGGGGAGCAGCGGCCTGCAAGTTCGTGGACCCGGTCACCCTGACCCTGACCCGCATGTTCAATCCCAAGCACCCGCCTGCCTACCTGGCGGCACTGCCCCGGCTGGTGGGGGCGAAAGTTGACAAGCTTCGGGCCTTGATCTAGAATAGGGCTTGGTATTTTCGAAGATTTCGCGAGATCGAGGGAGGAAATCATGGATATTGCCGGTCCTCGCGGTACTTTCGACATCCTGCCAGACGCTTCGGGCAAGTGGCAGCACGTGGAG
>JARYMO010000259.1 GCA_029907055.1 Syntrophomonadaceae bacterium
CTCCAGCGTCACCCGGGTGGGCAGCGGCGCCGGTGCTGGCCCGGGCTGAGGGCTCGGCGAGGGGGAGGGGATCGGCGCAGGAGCTGTCTCGCCCGTGCACCCGGCGGCCAACACCACGACCATGAGCGCAGTCAGCAGTATGGCCAGCACTGTCCATCGCCGGCTTCCCCGCGCTCCACCCCCTGTCGTTCCCTGGGCCCCGGATCGCCTCCATTGCCTGGGCATCGCCTGTTGCATCAGCATCCTCCTCCCCGTCGGCAGCTCCCCCGGCAGCGGGTCAGCGCCCGCCCGCCAGCAGCCGGCCCAGCCACGACGCCCGCAGGTGCACCGCACCCTCCGGGCACACCTCCTGGCAACAGTAGCAGCGGATACAGCGGTCGTACCGGTATTCAGGGGCCGACTGGCGCTCTGCATCGCGCCAGTCGACCGCTGGCGGCCTGAGCGGGCACATCTGCACGCACACCCCGCAGCGGATGCACACCGCGTCATCGATTTCGGGCCGCGGCAGCAGCAGGTTGCGCAACTGTGGCCTCAGCAGCCACGTCGGCGGTCTGCGGGCAGGTACCGCGAAGGAAATCCTGGCGGGCATCTCCAGCCGGTCTCCCACCAGTTCCACCCGCGCCAGGTCTCCCACGCCCAGCCCGGCCTCGTGCCCTGCGGCGACGGTCGGTACCCGGGCAGGATCGATACCCACCAGGCGGCAGGCCACGGCATCCAGGGCTACCGGGTCGGTGGAGGCCAGGAGGGCCCCTACCTGCACTGGCTGACCTCCCCGCGGCCCGTTGCCCTGCATGCCTACCACCGCGTCCATCACGTACAGGCGCGGTCGCAGGCAGCGGTTGAGGTCCACCAGCATGCGGGCAAACTGCTCTGCCTGGGGCAGACGGAGGTGGAACTCACCCTTCAGCAGCCCCGGCACGCAGCCGAACTGGTTCTTCACCGCCCCGGTCACGAGCATCAGGCCATGGGTCTTGAGCTTGGGCAGGCTCACCAGGCAATCGGCCGCCAGTGCCCCCGCGGCCAGCGTGAAGCGCTTGTTCTGCACCCCCTCGGGAAAGCTGACCTCGCGGCCGCTGGAAAAATCGGCGGCAGTAATGCCCAGTTCCTGCGCCACCTGGTCCAGCCCAGCGCGGCGCGCGGCCCGTCGCATCGAGCCCACTGCCGGCGAGTCCCCGTAGCTGAGGCATGCTCCCCGGCGACGCAGCGCCTCGGCCACCGCCCTGAACACCTCCGGGTGGGTGGTCACCGCCCGCTCGGGCGGTTCCGGGGCCAGCAGGTTGGGCTTCAGGACCACGGTCTCCCCGGGCTGCACCAGCTCTCCTTCCTGCTCCAGCAGAGCCAACACCCGCTCCACTGCCCGGGCCACCGTTTCCCTCCCGTAGTCCCCGCAACACACCACCGCCACTCGGACACCGGTTCCCCCTGTCCCCGGCAGGGCTTCCCCCGCCATCACTCTCTGGCCGGGGCCGCGGGTGGCGGAGACCACCCCCTCGCCGCTCACAGGTCGAGGTCTGCCCCCACCGGGCAGTGGTCAGACCCCATCACCGCCTCCAGGATGAAGGCGTCCCGCACTCGCTCGCGGAGGTTCTCAGTCACGAAGACGTAGTCAATCCTCCACCCCACGTTGCGCTCGCGCGCCCTGCTCTTCATGTCCCACCAGCTGTAGTGGCCGCCCTCGGAGGTGAAGAGGCGGAAGGTATCGACAAACCCGTGCTCCACGAAGCGGTCCATCCATGCCCTCTCCTCGGGCAGGAATCCGGACACCTTGCTGTTCTCCTTGGGCCGGGCCAGGTCAATCTCGCGGTGCGCGGTGTTGAAGTCACCGACCACCACCAACCGCTCGCCCTTTTTCACCAGCGGGTCCACCGCGGCCAGGAAGGCCTCGTAGAAATCCATCTTGAACTGCAGCCGCTCCGGTCCCATCTTGCCGTTGGGGAAGTAGATGTTGTAGAGCCTGAATCCCTCGAACTGCGCGACCTGGATGCGGCCGTCGCCATCGAAGCGCGGGATGCCGATTCCGCTCGCTATCTCCCGCGGCGGGATGCGACTGAGCATCCCGACCCCGCTGTAACCTTTCTTCTCCCCCGCCACGAAGTGGCAGAAGTACCCGGGTACCGCCCGCACCTCCTCCGGGACCTGGGCTTCGTCCACCCTCGTCTCCTGCAGGCAGACGATGTCGGCCCCGCTCGCCTGCAGCCAGGCCAGGAACCCCTTCTTCACCACCGAGCGCAGGCCGTTTACGTTCCAGGAGATGATGCGCAGCATGGCCTTGCCCTCCTCTCTTCGACTCGCGTGCAGCACCCGTGAGCCCTGGCACGCCGGCCGCCCCCCACCGCTGCGCTTGACTCAGGCCCTGATTGCGGACCCATGCTCAGGGCTGGCAGGTCCCGCAGGGGGTGTACCCGGCGTCCAGTGCCTGCTGGCGGGTGGCGAAATACACCCGGTTGTGTTCCGTTGGCAGCCCCGTGCAAGAAGGAAGATGGAACCGCTTGCTGCGCAGGTTGCCGACGTAGCCGGGACCCAACGTCGCTTCGGGGTTGGGCCTTCGGGGAGCAGCGACCGTCGCGGACGCTCTGTCCCGCGCGGGAGACGTGTCTGCTGCCACGGTGACGCCGTCGCTGCGGAAC
>JARYMO010000260.1 GCA_029907055.1 Syntrophomonadaceae bacterium
GTTCGGCGAAGAACTGCGCCGGCGGCAGCTCCAGCCCCATGTGGGCGGGCAGCTCGGCGTTGAGCACCAGCAGCAGCGCCAGCACCAGCATGCCCAGCAGGAAGGCGAAGGAGGGACCGTAGCCCCACTCCAGCAGCAGGTTGATGACCACCGGTCCCAGCCCCGACCCCACCAGCCAGGCGGCGAACACGGTGCTGAGCGCCTCGCCCACGCGGTGGGAGGGGATGGTGGCCACCACCCCGGCCAGCACTGCCGGCCACACCGGCGCCAGCCCCAGCCCGAACAGGGCCGCCCCGGCCACGAACCACTGCGGAGAGGGGTGCAGGTACATCACGCTGATGCCCACTGCCGCCAGCACCGTGCCTCCCGCCGCCAGCCAGCGCGCTCCCCAGCGGTCCACCACCCAGCCGGCCGGCACCCGGAAGCAGTTGTCCAGCAGGTAGTGGGCGGCCACCGCTGTCCCGATGGTGCTCAGGCTGTAACCCGCCACGTACTGCCCGAACAGCGGCAGCAGGCTCAGCACCAGCGCCACGCGCACGAATTCGAACAGGCCCAGGATGACTACCGGCGCCATCGGCTCACCCCGAGCGGCGCTGGCGGCTGGGGCTCAGCAGCTCCAGCATCGCCCGCACCGCGTTGGCCGCGGCCTCCCGCGGCACCGCCCTGGCCGCCCCTTCCCGCATGGCCTCCAGTTGCCGCGGAGACCGCAGCAGCTCGTAGACGGTGTCCACCAGCTCGCCCAGGCCGTGCACGGTGCGCCCGGCGCCGGCGCGCTCCACGAAGGCGGCGTTCATCTCCTCCTGGCCGGGGATGGGGCGGAAGATGATCATCGGCAGCCGCTTGGTCAGGGCCTCGGAGACGATGAGGCCGCCGGCCTTGGTCACCATCAGGTCAGAGACGCTCATCAGCTCGTGTACGTAGTCCACGAAGCCGAGGCGCACCACCCGGTTGCGGGGCGGCGAGGCCGAGAAGTCCAGCGAATCGTAGAGGCGGCGGTCGCGCCCGCACACCACGATGACCTGCAGGGGGAAGTCGCCGTTGGCGAAGCGCCAGATGAGGCGGCGGATGTCCTGCAGCACCCCGTAGGCCCCACCCATCACCAGCAGCACCGGCGTCCCCTCCTGCAGCCCCAGCCGCTGCAGGACGGCGGCGTGCTCCACCGGCTGCTCGAAGCGGGGGCTGACCGGGATGCCCGTGGCCCGGATGGTGGAGGGGTCGATGCCCCTGGCCACCAGCCCGCGCGCCACTTCCTCGCAGCCCACCAGGTAGAGGTCGGTGCCGCGGTGGATCCACTGGCTGTGCACGGTGTAGTCGGTGACGATGGTCACCAGCGGCACGTGCAGCTGCCCCAGCCGGCGCAGCCGGGCCAGCACCCCCGCCACGGTGGGGTAGGTGCAGACGATGAGGTCGGGGCTGGTCTCCTCGATGTAGGCCAGGAACTGCCGGCGCCCCCAGTTGTTGAGGAAGCGCTGCAGGAGGCTGTCGGGGCGGATGCGCGAGGTGCGGTAGTAGAACTCCCCCCACAGGCGGGGGGTGTGCTTGATGGTCTCTATGTACACCTTCTTGACCACGGTGTTGAAGGTAGGTCCCAGCAGCTCGCCGCAGTCCAGGTGGGTGACGGCTGCCCCCGGCACCTGCTGGCGCAGGGCCTCGATGACCGCCTCGGCCGCCCGCACGTGGCCGGCGCCGAAACTGGCCGAAAAGATGAGCACTCTCAGGTTGTCCAACGTGCACACGACCTCCCGCGCGTGGTGGCCGCCGGCCCTATTCCGGGCGTCCGGCCCAGCGGAAAAAGAACTCGAAGAACCCGGCCGAGGAGCGCTGCGCCAGCGGCAGCATGGCACTGGTAACCAGGCGGAAGGCCCGCTCGCTGCCGATCTTCGCCACCGGCCAGTAACGGCGCGCGCGGCGCGCGTTGGCGCGCACCCAGTCGCCCGGCTGCGCCAGCCCGCACGTGTACAGGCCGCCCGAGGGCACCAGGAACTCCGGGGCGTGGTCCTCGGCCCACTTCTCGAAGGCATGGTGCCCGTGCAGGATGATGTTGCGGGCGTGGTGCGGGACGCAGAGGTCCTGCACCAGGTGCACCGCCGCCCCCAGGAAGAAGCAGGCCCGCTCGGCGTCTCCCTGCAGCCAGCAGCGCCGCGCCATGCGCGCCAGGCGGGCACACTCCTCGGGCGCCGTCGGCCACCCCCGCAGGCCCTGCCCGACGGCAGGGTCGAAGTAGTGGGCCACGTTCTTCCACCCGGCGTCCGCCCACTCCGCCCCGGCGTCCAGCTCCTCGCGGTGGCGCTCCAGCACCCGCGCTTCCTTCTCCAGTCCGTCACGCCGCATGATGAGGATGGCCTGCGCGTTGCACACGCGGTGGGTGGCGCTGCAGCCCGCGCCCATCACCACCTGCGCGGGCGCGGTCATCCGCATCAGCAACCGGGTGGTCCTCCCGTAGGCGGCCGCCTCGCCTTTCCTGACGTCCACGCCGCTTCCCTCCCTCCCGGCAGGCGTTTCCCGGCACCGCCGGCCCTGCTATCCTCATGGTACGCCCTCCCCCCGCCGCCCGCAAGCCAGGCTTGGCAGCGCATGGAAACCGCCAGCGCCCCCAGCGCCGCCTGCGCGCC
>JARYMO010000261.1 GCA_029907055.1 Syntrophomonadaceae bacterium
GTTCCGTTCCTCCTCACCATTCTCTTTCTCCCCGGCAGGCCTGTGCAGGGGGGCGCCCACCTGGCAGTGGCCGGGCCACGGCGCCCAATGCCTGTTTTCCTGCCCGGCGGCCGCGCAGCTGCTGGGCTTGCTAGCGGCCCTTGAACTCCGGGTGCCGCTTCTCGAAGAACGCGCTGACCGCCTCGTTCTTGTCCGCCGAGCCCAGGCAGAACACCGACTGCGCCTGTTCGTAGAGCAGGCCCGCCGCCAGGCTGCTCTCCATGGCCACGTTCACCGCCTTCTTGGCGAACCGCACCGCCATCGGCGGCTGGGCGGCAATCCTGCCCGCCAGCTCCAGCGCCCGGTTGATGAGCCTGCCTGGCTCCACCACCTCGTCCACCAGGCCGATGCGCGCCGCCTCGGCGGCATCGATGCGCTCGCAGCCCAGCAGCAGCCGCTTGGCCTGGCTGGGGCCGACCACCCGCGGCAGGCGCTGGCTGCCGCCCAGGTCCGGTGACAGCCCGAAGCTCACCTCCGGCACGGAGAAGACGGCGTCGGCGGCGGCGATGCGGATGTCGCAGGCCAGCGCCAGCTCCAGCCCCCCGCCGATGCAGGCCCCGTTGACGGCGGCGATGACGGGCTGCGGCAACGCTGCCAGGCGGTTGTAGCTCTCCTGCAGGCGGAAGACGTGGCGCGCCGACCACTGCGAGGTGGTCTCCGCCAGCACCTGCAGCTCGATGCCAGCGCAGAAGTGCCGCCCAGCGCCGGTCAGCACCACGCAACGGATGTCCGCGTCCTCCTCCAGGCACCTGGCCAGCTGCTCCAGCTCGGCGAACAGCTCCATGGTCAGGGAATTGCTGCGCTCGGCGCGGTTGAGGTGCACCAGCCCCACCGCGGCCCGCCTCTCCAGCGTGAGATTCTCGAACCCGCTCACTCCCTCGCCCTCCCCCTTCTGCGCGTCGCCACTGCACGCGTGTGTCCTGCTGCTATTCTACCATTCCGCGGGAGCGAGTCCACGGGGAACCGCCGCGCAGGGGTATAATGAAATGAGGAAAGGACGCCACGGGGGCCGGAGGCAGGAGGAGTTCGCGACGGGGCGGCGTTGCCGGCGAGGGTGAAGAGCGGAATGGGGGCGCGCAGATGTCCGGGTTGTTGCCACTGCAGACGCTGCTCGACGACATTGAAGGTCTGTCGGTCATCGTGGTCGACGCGCACGGGGTGGTCACCTTTGTGAACCAGACCTACTCGCGGGTGCTGGGGATGGCCAAGGAGGAGGTCGAGGGCCGCTACATCGGGGACATTACCCCCCACAGCCGCACCCTCATCGTGCTGAAGACCAAGAAGGCCATCATCGGCTACGACTGGAGTCTCAATGGCTACCACATGATCGGGAGCGCCGTGCCGCTGGTCAGGGACAACCAGGTGTTGGGCTGCTTTGCCTACAGCCTGTTCATGGACAAGTGGGATGCCAAGGACCTGGTAGAGAACCTGATGGTGGAACTCAACATGTACAAGCAGGAAGTCAGCCAACTCTACTCGGCCCGTTACACCTTTTCCGACATCGTGGGCAATGGCCGCGCCATGAGGGAGCTCAAGGCCCTGGCCGCCAAGGCCGCCACCCACCCCCACCTCACGGTCCTCCTCACCGGCGAGAGCGGCACCAGCAAGGAGCTCTTCGCCCAGGCCATCCACCGGGCCAGCGTGCGGGCGCAATTGCCCTTCATCAGGGTCAACTGTGCCGCCATACCGGAAAACCTCCTGGAAGCCGAGCTCTTCGGCTACGAGGAAGGAGCGTTCACCGGCGCCCGCAAAGGGGGGCAGCCGGGGAAGTTCGAACTGGCCAACGGCGGCACCATCTTCCTGGACGAGATCGGCGAACTCTCTCTGTCCATGCAGAGCAAGCTCCTCGTGTTCCTGCAGGAGAAGGTGTTCGAGCGGCTGGGCAGCCACCGCCCGGTGCGGGTGAATGTGCGGGTGGTCGCCGCCACCAACCGCAACCTGGAACAGATGGTATCCCAGGGCAGGTTCCGCGAGGACCTCTACTACCGCCTCAACGTGCTGGCCCTGGAGCTGCCCCCGCTGCGCGAGCGCCGCGAAGATCTGCCCTTCCTGGTGCACCACCTGCTCCCCGGCATCAACACGGACCTCGGTACCGGGGTGGCCGGCGTGGCTGACAGCGCCATGGAGCTGCTGATGGCTCACACCTGGCCGGGTAACGTGCGCGAACTGGTGAACGTCCTGGAGCGGGCCACCGTGCTGGCCGAGATGGATGGCAGTCCTTTCATTGGCCGACGGCAGCTCGCGTTCCTCAAGGTGAAGGAGGAGCCGGTCAGCCAGGCGCCCGACAGCCTCAAGGCGCTGCTGCGCGACTACGAGAAGCAGGTGCTGGAGAAGAGCCTCCAGGAAAACGATTTCAACAAGACCAGGGCCGCGCGGGCGCTGGGCATCGACTTGTCCTCGCTCTACAAGAAGATGCGACAGCACGGTATCCCGACCGGCCCGCGCTGAATGGTCCCGCCTGCCTGGCCAGGGCCTCCCGGCCCAACAGCGGAATGCTGGCCGGTCACCCTGGCCATCCTTCCAAACCTGTGGCGACTTGTCCATACCCGCTAAT
>JARYMO010000263.1 GCA_029907055.1 Syntrophomonadaceae bacterium
CGCGCCCTGCGGCGCCGGCTCCTGGCGGGGGAACCGGGCGGCGAGGGCCCGGCGCCCGGCGGATGAGCTGCCCGCGGCCCCTGAGAGGAGAGGACACACGGCGTTGAGTTTCAAGGCGCAGATGGACCACATCCGTCGCTCCCTGGCAACGGAGCTCGATGCCTACCGCCGCGTGCTGCGACACCGGCGGACTCCCTGGCTGGCCCGGCTCCTGCTGGCACTCGCGGTGGGCTATGTCCTGCTCCCTTTTGACCTCGTCCCGGACTTCATCCCCGTCCTCGGTCAGCTCGACGATCTGTTTCTGGTGCCGGCCCTGGTGCTGCTGGCACTGAAACTGGTCCCCGCCGACGTGCTGCGCGAGTGCCGCGCGCTGGCCGCGGCCCGACGCTCCTGAAGGCCGGTCCCGGGGTTCGGAGCCCGTGGCGCGGAGCCTTGGACCGCTGCAGGCACCGCGGTGCCGGGAGGGGCTGGCAGAGCCGTTCGCCGGCTGGAGCCCACTCAGGCGGCGGTCGCTGCCATGCCACCGCTGGAGGAAAAGAATGGGGAACCGACTGCTCGCGGCGCGGGCCCCAAAGCATGCCGTGCCGGTGAAGGTGGCCGGTCGTCCGGGCTGGCAACCGGGCCCTGATGCAGAGGGCCGGGGGTATCCCCGGCCGTTGCGGGGGCAGGCCTACCTGCCTCGGTATTTCTGCTTATCCCGTCACAGCGAACAACGCAGCCAGAGGGCAGGATGGCCTCCAGGTCCCGCACCTTGACCCAACGGGGGGGCGATGACCCTGGGGGCCTGCGGTGGCGCGGCACTCACCGCAATTGGAGGTTCTGCTTGTCACGGCCACGTTCTCTCCCTTTCCCTCCTGCCCGTTGTGACCGGTGTTCGCCCGCGCGTCCGGCCGGCCCCAAAACCCCCTCCTCGCGGACCGGGCAGGCGGCGGGCTGCCGCGGTCGTCGCCACCTGTGGGGCTGTCGTTTCCTGGCCGGGTCAACGGGCTGAAACAGGAAGGGCGTCCCCTCGTTTCAGGGCCGGAACGAGAAGAGCGGCCCCATGTCTCACTTGGGAGACAGGCCGCCCTTCTTGCGCTTCTTCATTCCCGGATGGGCGCTGCCGGCAGGGCCCTTCCCGGGGGCGCCGCTGCGCTGGCTGGCGCTCTTGCGCTTCTTCTCCTCGATGACCTGGCGCATGATCTCCAGGGTGCGGTCGGTCTCGCCCTCTGCCATGCTCCTTCACCTCCCTTTCGCGCTCCCCGAGTATTGTACCACGACGGCCTCAGCCAGGGGGACAGATTCCGCGGGCCGGCAGGACGTGCGCCCCCGGGTGGCGAATTCTTCTAAGCAGTCGGGTACCCGCGTGAAGGCTGCCGACGCGGCCGCCACCACCTGCGGGGACCGGCCAGTCTCTGCCGTCTCGCCCCGCACTCGCCCCTCGCGGCGGGTGCTCGACACCACCACTCGCTTTACGCTACCGTCACCACGCCCACGCTGCACCGTTCCTGCCGGGCGCTGAGCCGCCCACCATTGTGCCGTCGCGGTTGCCAGGACAGCGGCCTGCCAGTCCTGTGCGGGAGCCGCCTCCGAGAGCCTCGCGCCCCTTTCCGCTGCCCGCACCCTGACACCAGCTTCCGCTGTCACGCACGAAAGGAGGCGTCGCCATGAGGAGAGTCGCCGTCGTCGGGGTAGGGCACTCGGGCATTGTTTTCAATTCGCCCAAGACCCAAGTGGAAATGCTGGCCGAGGTGGCCTTCGACGCCATGAACGAGGCCGGGGTCGGCCCGGCTGACATCCAGGCGGTGTTCGTCGGCAATGTCCTGGGGGACTTCGAGGAAGGCCAAGGCATGGTGCAGTCCTTCTTCGCCAACGACATCGGCTGCTTCAACGTCCCTGCCAGCCGCTTCGAGGGTGCATGCGCCTCGGGCAGCATGGCGGTGCGCGATGCGGTGATGTGGGTGGCCTCCGGCTACTATGACCTGGTGCTGGTGGGCGGGGTGGAGAAGGCCACCGCCATGGGCACGGCGATGGCCACGCGCACCTTCTCCATGTTCGGCGACAGCCGCTACGAGTATCCCGCCGGGTTCACCTTCCCGGCGGTATTCGCCCTGCTGGCACACCTGTACGCTGCCCGTTACGGCATCCCGCTGCCGCGCCTGCTGGACCAGATGGCCGCGGTCTCCATGCAGTCTCACTACTACGCGCTGCGTAACCCGGTCGCGCAGATCCACAAGGAGATTACCCGCGAGGACATCGACCGCAGCTTCGTGGTGTCCTCTCCCATCCGCCTGCACGATGCCTGCCCCTTCTCGGATGGCGCCGCGGCAGTGGTGCTGGCATCCGAAGACCTGGCGCGCAGGCTCACCCCTCGCCCGGTCTTCTTCGCCGGGTTGGGGCAGGCCTCTTCCGGCCGCCTCAGTTCCCAGTACCGTTACCTGCCGCGCATCCGCGCCCGTGAGCTGGCCTGCCAGCAGGCGTACTCCATGGCCGGCCTCACGCCGGAGGACATCGATGTCTGCGAGCTGCATGACTGTTTCAGCATCGCGGCCATTATCGCCGCCGAGGGCCTGGGCTTCTTCGAGTTCGG
>JARYMO010000262.1 GCA_029907055.1 Syntrophomonadaceae bacterium
TGTAGCAGACCGTGCCCGGCCGGTGCGTCATATCCCGCACGGCTGGGCCACTGCCCTGCGGGCTGGCCCCACCCCGAGCAGCGGGGGATGGGGAAAAAACGGAAAGGGCCGAGGAGAAATCTCCCCGGCCCTTCGCTGTGCGCTAGGCTGCTTAGTAGCGCCCGTATGCCTGCCGCTGCTGCTGGAAGCAGTCCCGGCAGTACACCGGCCGACCGGCGGTCGGCTCGAACGGCAGAACCGCCTCACCACCACAGCCGGCACAAACCGCCGTGAAACGCGGACGGCTGTCCCGCATACCGCCACGGCTCATCTCGCCGCGGGCCTGCTTGCGGGCCTGCCTGCACGACGGGCAGCGTCCGGGCTCGTTGGTGAAGCCCTTCTCAGCATAAAATTCCTGTTCCGACGAGGAAAACAGGAACTCCTGGCCGCAGTCTCTGCAAGTCAGATACTTGTCCTGGTACATCAGTGCGCCCTCCTTTCGGGGTAATACTCTTGAACTCGACCTACCCCGACAAGGAGGCGACCGTCATCACAAGGCACTTTCATTCTATGGCATGCCCTGGAATAATGCAAGCGAAATCTCGCTCCCCCCTGCGGGTCGAGAGACGACGGTGGCCCCCCATTGGGGCTCGCCCCATACGGGAGGGGTGGGGCAGCATGCCAGTCCCTCTTACACACCAGCGGTTCAGCGCTTGACATCTCTTCTTCTTTACCTTAATTTTAAGGTATCTTAATGGTAAGGGGCGGTGACGCGTGGCCTTCAAGCACCTCCTGCTGGGCACCCTCCTGGACTACCCGGTCCACGCCTACGACATGATCAAGAAATGCTTCTCGGACTTCACCCCTGCCAACCCCAGGCTCAACGAGGGGCGCCTGTACGCTACCCTCAAGCTGCTGGAGCGCGACGGCCTGGTCAAGCGGCACCTCCGCCGCCAGCGCGATGTCCCCGACCAGAAGATCGTCAGTATCACCCCGCTGGGAGCAGAGGAATTTCGCCGCTGGCTGGAATCGGACGAGGAGGAGGAGGGGCATGTCAAGTTCGACTTCTTCACCCAGTACCCTTTCCTCACCAAGGTCAACTTCTTCAAGTTTCTCTCCGAGGAGGCCACGGTGGGCAAGCTGCGGGAACAGCTCCGCATTTCACGGGCCAGGCTGGAGCGCTTCGAGCAGGCCAGGGAGGAAATGCTCGCCAAGCGGGTGGACCACTACCGCGTGCGCATCATCGAGTACGGCATCGAGGTGGAAAAACTGCGGACGCGCTGGTTGCGGGAGATGCTGGCCGAGAAGGGTGTGCAGACCGGAGAAACGGAGGGGTGAGGGTATGAATAACATCCAGGACCTGCAGCATCGCATGCTGCAGGCAGGGTACATCTGTGACCAGCGGGTGGCCACGGTGCTGTTCCTGGCCGAGGCCATGGGTAAACCGGTGCTGGTGGAAGGTCCGGCCGGAGTGGGCAAGACTGCCATCGCCCAGGCGTTCAGCCGCGTCAAGGGACTGCCGCTCATCCGGTTGCAGTGCTACGAGGGGCTCGATGAAGCCAAGGCCCTCTACGAGTGGAACTACAAGCGCCAGCTGCTGCACATCCAGGCCGCCTCCCGCCACAACCTGAGCGTGCAGGAAATCGAGAAGGACGTATTCTCCGATGATTTCCTGCTGGCACGGCCACTCCTGCGCTCCGTGGTGGCCGATTCACCGACCGTGCTGCTCATCGACGAGATCGACAAGGTGGACTTCGAATTCGAGGCCATGCTGTTGGAGCTGCTGTCCGAGTTCCAGGTCACCATCCCCGAAATCGGCACCGTCAAGGCCCGCCACCGCCCGCTGGTGTTCCTGACCTCCAACGCCACCCGCGAGCTCTCCGAGGCCCTGAAGCGGCGCTGCCTCTACCTGTACCTCGATTTCCCCAGCCGCGAAATGGAGCAGCGCATCCTCATGCTGAAGATCCCCTCCCTGCCCGAGAAACTGGCGGAAAAGGTGGCGCAGGTGGTGCGCCGCATGCGCGCCCTGGAGTTGAAGAAGCCGCCCAGCATCGCCGAGAGCATCGACTGGGCCGAATCCCTGGTGTGGCTGGGCCGCGAGGACCTGGACGTGGACACCGCCCTGGAGACCCTCAGCACGGTCATCAAGTACCGGGAGGACCAGGAGAAGCTGGAGAGGATCATCTACCGCAGGCGCGACCTCGAGTTCCGCGCCTAGGCAGGTGCGAAGGAGGGCCAGGACATGCCGGTGCTCCCCTACCTGCAGGGGTTCTTCAGCGAGCTGAGGTGGCAGGGCGTCCCGGTGACCACCAGCCAGGTGCGCGACTGCTGCCAGGCGCTGCTGCTGGTCGACTGGTCGCAGCGGGAATGCTTCTACTCCACCCTGTACACCACGCTGGTGAAGGACTACAGCTACCAGAAGGCCTTCGACGAGGCCTTCCAGCGCTTCTTCGTCGACTACCTGGACCCCGGCCTCCGGCACCGCCTGGCGGAAGGGGCGGAGGAGCGCCAACGCACCATGGCCCAGGAGGAGACGGCGGTCAGCGACTACGACCTGGGCATGGGCTCGCCCATGGGCCGCAGCGGTTCG
>JARYMO010000264.1 GCA_029907055.1 Syntrophomonadaceae bacterium
TCGGGGTGCAGGGGCCCCGTGGCGAGGATGCCCAGGCCGCCCGCGTTGGAGACGGCGGCCACCATGCTCGGGACGCTGATCCAGCTCATGCCGGAAAGGACGATCGGGTAGCGGATGCCGAACAGTTCCGTGATCCTGGTCTTCATGAATACCCCTCCTGCGGCCGCGGTGTGACCGCGGGTCGATCACTGACCGCCGGTCATAATTTTCATGAAATGCGCCGGCTGTCAAGGGAAAACTGCGGCGGATTTTGTTTGCGCGGGGCGGTGCGGGTGTGGCAAGGAAAAGGGAAGAGGGTGAGAGGTTGAGAAGGTAAGAAGGTTGGAAAGCGGAGCCCAAATTTTTCTTTCTCACCCTCTTACCCTCTCACCTTCTCAACTTCTCGGTCGTTACCGGTGGGTACCATTGGCGCGGCAGAGTAAACACAGGAGACAATCATGGCCAAGATCTTGATCGTGTATCACTCCCAGACGGGCAACACGGAGCGGATGGCGAGGGCCGTGGCCGAGGGGGCGGCGTCCATCGAGGGGGCGGAGGTCGTTCTCAAGCGCGCCGGCGAGGCCGGCCTGCAGGACCTCCTGGACTGCCGGGGGCTGGCCGTCGGCACGCCGGAGAACTTCGGGTACATGTCCGGCATGATCAAGGACTTCTTCGACCGCACCTATGAGCAGGCGCGGGGCAAGGTGTTCCGCAAGCCCTACGTGGTCTTCATCAGCGCCGGCAACGACGGCACGGGGGCCCTGCGCAACATCGAGCGGATCGCCCTGGGCTACCAGTTCAAGAAGGTCTACGAGCCGGTGATCTCGAAGGGAAAGCTCACGGAGGAGACCCTGGAGAAGTGCCGGGAGCTGGGGCAGACGCTGGCGGGAGGGTGCGTGGAAGGGATTTATTAGACAGGGGTGGCGGAAAAAGAAAGAGGGCCAGGGGCATACCCCCTGACCCTCTTGTTTTGGTTGGTTGCTACCGGATGTTCAGTGGACTACCGGGCGCCGAGGAGCTTGCGGGCGATGACCACGCGCTGGATCTCGTTGGTGCCCTCGTAGATCTGGCAGATCTTGGCGTCCCGCATGTGGCGCTCCGCCGGGTACTCCTTGCAGTAGCCGTAGCCGCCGAAGATCTGCACGCCCTCGATGGCGGCCCGCATGGCCACGTCCGAGGCGTACATCTTCGCCATGGCGGATTCCTTCTCGTAGTCCATCTTGTTGTCTTCCATCCAGGCCGCCCGCAGCAGCATCAGCTCCGCCGCCTCGAGCTCCGTCGCCATGTCGGCGAGCTTGAACTGGATGGCCTGGAAGGAGGCGATGGGCTTGCCGAACTGCACGCGCTCCTTGGCGTAGTTCAGCGCGTCCTCCAGGGCCGCCTTGCCGATACCGCAGGCCTGGGAGCCGATCCCGATGCGGCCGCAGTCGAGGCCCATCATCATCTGCTTGAACCCCTGGCCGACCTTGCCCAGCAGGTTCTCCGCCGGGACCTCGGCGTCCTCGAACACCAGCTCCGCCGTCCCCGAGGCCAGGATGCCCATCTTCTCCTCGATCTTGCCCAGCGAGAAGCCCTTGGTGTTCTTCAGGTCGACGATGAGGTTGATGACGCCCTTGTACCCGAGGGCG
Source organism: Syntrophomonadaceae bacterium (assembly GCA_029907055.1). Classification (GTDB taxonomy): domain Bacteria; phylum Bacillota; class Syntrophomonadia; order Syntrophomonadales; family Syntrophothermaceae; genus JARYMO01. The sequence continues at coordinate 1,608 of JARYMO010000264.1, forward strand.
GGGTCGGTCGTGCAGGCCAGCACGCAGTAGTTGGCCACGTTGCCGTTGGTGATGAAGCGCTTCGTGCCGTTGACGATGTACCTGTCGCCCTTCAGGACCGCCCGGCAGGCCAGGGACGCCGCGTCGGAGCCCGCGTTGGCCTCCGTCAGGGCGTAGCAGCCCTCGACCTTCCCGCTGGCCACCGGGGTGAGGTACTTCAGCTTCTGCTCATGGGTCCCGAAGCTGTTGACCGGGAAGCCGTAGAGCGAGTTGTTGACGGAGACGATGACGCCGCAGCTCGCGCAGGCCTTGGAGATGGCGATCATGGCGTGGACGTACGTCACGTTGTCCATGCCCGCCCCGCCGTACTCCGTGGGGATCGCGACGCCCATGACGCCCATCTCGCCCAGGGCCCGGCAGATCTCTTCCGGGTGCCGGTGCGTGCGGTCCAGCTCCGCCGCGATGGGCTTGATCCTCGCTTCGGCGAACTTCGTGACCTGGTCCTTCACCATCTGTTGCTCTTCAGTCAATGCAAAATTCATAAAAATCCCCCCTTGATGTATTTTGTTGGTCGTTCAGTCCTGAACTTTCCATGCCCTGACAGGATTGGATTCTTCGGGCCGCATCACTTGCCCTTGAATGCGGGCTTCCTCTTCTCGAGGAACGCCTTCATGCCTTCCTTCTGGTCGTCGGTGCTGAAGCACTGCGAGCAGCACTCCGTCTCGAGCCGCATGGCGTTGTCGAGTGAGAGGTCGTAGCCGAAGTTGATGGCGTGCTTGGCCATCTTGAGGGCGAATCCGGGCAGATTTGCCATTTTCGCGGCCAGCTTCTTTGTCTCCGCCATAAGCTGATCGAGCGGATAGACCTGGTTCACGAGGCCGATCTCGTAGGCCCGCTTGGCGTCGATCTGCCCGCCGGCCATGATGTACTCCTTGGCGCGGCCCATGCCGACGAGCC
>JARYMO010000005.1 GCA_029907055.1 Syntrophomonadaceae bacterium
ACCTACCTCTACGAGTTCGGCGAGGGGCACCGAGGAAGTGAAGCCCACGATGCGATAGTTGGACGGGTGCACCGAGAGCAACAACGCTGTCTCCGGCCCGATGGCTTGCTCGTAGTCGCTGCGGTACGTCTTGTTGGTGGTACCAACCTCCACCATTACCGCACCACTGCAGCGCATCACTTCCGGGATGCGAAAGGCGCCCCCGATCTCGACCAGCTGCCCCCGCGAAACCACGACCTGGCGCCCCGATGCCAGCGTGTTCAGGGCAAGCAAGACCGCTGCGGCATTATTGTTCACCACCAAGGCAGCTTCGGCACCCGTCAGGGCCCGCAACAGCCCTTCCACGTGGCCATACCGCGAACCCCTGGTGCCGCTTTCCAAGTCGATCTCCAGGTTCACGTATCCGGCCGCAATTTCGGCCACATTGCGTGCGGCTTCTCGGCCCAGCGGTGCCCTTCCCAGGTTCGTGTGCAGTACCACTCCGGTGCAATTGATAACACGAACCAGGCTCCCCTGGCACTGTCGTTCCATCGTATGGCGAAGTTGCGCCCAGATCACGTTGCTGAGTTCCTCGCGGCTGCGCTCTTCACTGCTCTCCCGCAACTGCTGCCGGATCCCGTCCACCACTTGGCGGAGCATTTCGGTCAGGACCTCTCGCGTGCAAGCGCGACTTAGTTCTTGCACCCGGGCGTCGTTCAGCATCTCGTCAATCGAGGGTATGTTGCGCAATGCCATCGTGTGCTGCCGCCTTCCCTGTTCCGGGCTTCCCCTTATTCCCGCGCACCCTTGCCATCATTCTTTCAACTGGCGACACGCGGTGCCATCCTCTGATTCCTGCCCAGCGCTGCTCCTCTGCGGCCGGACTGACTCTTCCTGATGACTCACGGGCCTCAGCAAGGCCACTATCTCCTCGTCTTCGGCAGGGGCGAAATCGTGGTAGAATTGGCCCACTGCGTAGAAATCCTCCGGCACTAGTGGGGCAAAGAAATCATCCACCGTCGGCACCAGCAGCCGGCGCGCGTCGTTGGATGCCACCGGAACTGCGACCGCGATATAGGTGGCCCCCTGTCGACGCAGGTATTCGACGGCCGCCCGCACTGTGGAGCCGGTCGCAATGCCATCATCCACCACCAACACCCGCTTGCCGGCCAGGTTCTGGCCTGGGTGTCCCGCGCGGTAGAGGCGGAGCCTGCGCTCAATCTCGGCCTTCACCTGGCGGGCCTGTGCTTCGATACTGTCACGGTTTACCCCCAGGTACTCGGCAAGTCTTTCGTCCATGAACACCTCGCCATCGGGGGTCACCGCGCCGATAGCAAATTCAGGGTTACGTGGCGACCCGACCTTGCGAGCCATTACCACGTCCAGTGCGCACTTCAGTCTGTCCGCGACCGGTCTGGCTACCACGACACCCCCCCTGGGTATCCCCAGCACCACGTCGACCTGTACCCCTGCAGCCTGCAGTGCTTCAGCCAGACGGCGACCGGCGTCCTGTCGATCACGGAACACTGCCTGTTCCTCCCTTCCCTGTCCGCCCTCTGGGAACGGGGCTCCTGTATCCCTCAGGGCTCCTAACGAAGCACAGCACCCGCAAGGGCTTCGTGCAGCACCTCCAACTCTTCCTGACTCAGCTGATAGCGACTGGAGTTTCCCTGCACTGGTTTGGCATACACCCTGCTTTCTTCCCGCCCATGCAGGCCCGTAATTATGACCCCGTTGCCCTCGTCGGACAGCAGGGCCAAGGAGAAGGACAGGTCGCCCCCCATGTCGGGGAATCCCTTGTACCGCTTGACCGCCATGCGCCACGGCAGGTGCGGCATACGGGCCTCCATCGCCTCGATCCGGTCCTGCATTCGCCCTATCTCCTGTGCATTGTGCTGCTCTCGCTGCGCTACGCTCGACAGCAGCGCCTGCACTGTATCGCCGTGGTAGTCCGCAAACATCGCCTCGTATTGCCTGACCAGCCGGCGAGTGGTACGCAGGCGCCAGATGAGAGCTAAATTGCACGCAATCAATAACAATGAAACAACCAGTAATCCAGCCAGCCCCGTTTCCGCGGCCAACCAATTCGCACCCGGCATGCCCTTCCCTCCTCCAAAGTCTGTTACCATGATAGCAGGAGCTGGCTTTCCGCTTCAACCGCGCCTTCTGGTGTCGCCGGTCAAAGGCGGACTTTGTCGTTGAATCGAGATGTTGGGGGGCCTTGGCCATGCTGATTGCCTATCTTGACTGCTTTTCTGGCATATCCGGGGACATGCTGCTGGGGGCCCTGTTCGACGCAGGGGCTGATGTGAGCCACGTCGAGCGCAGTCTCCAGTCACTGGGTGTCGAACCCATTTCGCTTCGCCTCCGCCGGGTCAGAAAACAGGGGCTCACCGCCACCGACGTGGAGGTGCGCTGTGCGACCTCGCACGCCCACCGTAATCTGGCCGATATTCGGCAGCTCATCCAGGAGGCGGGCCTTCCGCTTCGGGTCACTTCTCTCGCGCTGCAGGCATTCGAGGCCATTGCCGACGCCGAGGCCAAGGTACACGGTCTTCCGCGTGAGGCCATCCACTTCCACGAGATTGGGGCCCTCGACAGTATCGCGGATATCGTCGGCTGTCTGTTGGCGCTGGAACAACTGGGAGTCGCACGGGTGGAGGCGTCACCCCTGCCCCTCAGCGCGGGTCGGCTCACCATGGCCCACGGTAGCTACCCCTTGCCCGCTCCCGCCACCATGGAGCTGCTGCGGGGCATCCCCTGCTACGGAGTGGAAGCGGACATGGAGCTCGTCACCCCCACTGGCGCCGCTCTGCTGAAGGTCTTGGCATCACGGTTCGGCCCCATGCCCCACTTGGTGCCCATGGCCATTGGATACGGGGCAGGCAAGGCCACTCGCGAGGGGGTACCGAATGTACTGCGCGTAGTGCTCGGGCATGCTGCGGCGCTCCCTGGCGGCATCGAGCAGGATTCGGTAACCGTCCTGGAAGCACAGGTCGACGATATGCTGCCGGAACACTTCTCGCGCCTGTCAGAACTCCTGGCAGAATCCGAGGCGCTCGACTACTTCTTCACGCCGGTACAGATGAAAAAAGGGCGGCCCGGCACATTGGTCACGGTGCTGGCGCCCTGCGCGTCAACTCCTGAGTTGACCTCACTGTTGCTGAGTCACACCTCGACCCTCGGCGTCCGCCACAGCACGTGCACGCGCAGCGTGCTTCCCCGCCGGGTGGTCACGGTCGCCACCCCCTGGGGAGCAGTGAGAGTGAAGGTGGGGTTAGTCCCTGGGCGAGCTCCCAAGCTGGCCCCCGAGTACGAGGACTGCCGTTCCCTCAGTGCACAGTGGGGAATCCCCATTGACATCGTCTACCGCGAGGCTTGTCGTGCCGCCACCGAGGTCACCTGATGTTTCACGTGAAACATTCTCCCAACAGCTACAGCCCGAGGAGTTCCAGCAGGCGCTCGAGCTCCTCGTCGCCGTAAAAGAAGATCTCCAGTTTGCCCCCCCTCTTTCCCCGGTGCAACACCACCCGGGTACCCAGACGATCCTGCAGCCGCTCCTGCAGGTTTTTTACATCGGGGTCCACGCCGGCTTTGCCCGCGCGTTCCCAGCCACCCACCCGTTGCTCAGCCTGGCGCACTGACGCTCTGTGGGCAGCCAGCCTGCGGGCCATCTGAACCTGCTCGCGAGGCGAGTTCGCCTGCGCCAGGATCGCCCGGCCGTGGCCTGCCGTCAGTAACCCCGCTGCCAGCATCTTGAGGACTCCGTCCGTCAGCTTCAACAGCCTTAAGGTGTTCGCCACGTGCGCACGGCTTTTCCCTATTCTTTGCGCCAGCTGCTCCTGTGTATACCCGAAACTCTGGATCATCTGGCGATAGGCAAGCGCCTCTTCAACCGGGTTCAGGTCGGCCCGATGCAGGTTCTCAACCAGCGATATCTCTGCTGCCTGGGCATCACCTAACTCCTTGATGATGACGGGAACCGTCTCCATCCCCGCCCGCTCGGCAGCCCGCAGCCGCCGCTCCCCGGCGACCACCTCGAAATGGCCCGAGGGAAGCGGACGCACCAGGATGGGTTGCAGCACCCCGTGTTCGCGAATGGACGCTGCAAGTTCCGCCAGAGTCTCTTCGTCGAAATGCACCCGGGGCTGGTCCGGCTTTCGCACCAACTGGGAAATGTGAACCTCCACGCGTTGGGCGTTCGTTTCCTCCTGGGCCACCCCAATCAGGGCCTCTAATCCTTTGCCCAGACTCTTCCTACCCATGGCCCATCACTTCCTTCGCCAGTTCCCGGTAGACCTCCGCTCCGCGTGACTTGGGGTCGTACACGACGATGGGCTTTCCATGACTCGGAGCTTCGCTCAGCCGCACATTGCGGGGGATCACCGTCCGGTACACCTGCCTGCCAAAGTGGCGCCTGACTTCGTCTGCCACCTGCACCGAAAGGTTGGTGCGCGCATCGAACATGGTAAGCACAATCCCTTCGATTCGCAAGCGGGGATTGATACCGCGCTTGACCAGGCTAACGGTGTGCAAGAGCTGACTGAGCCCTTCAAGCGCGTAGTACTCACACTGCAGGGGGATCAACACCGAATCAGCTGCGGCTTGTGCGTTGAGCGTCAGTAGCCCCAGCGACGGAGGACAGTCTATCAGTACATAGGTATACGAGTTACGGAGTTGCTCGATGATGCGCCTGAGCCGATATTCTCGTTGATCAGCAACCGCCAGCTCCACCTCCGCACCGGCCAGCTGCAGCGTGGAGGGCAGGAGATCCAACCCCCGTACCCCGGTGGAAACCAGCGGCAGCTTCTCCGGACTCTCCTCGACCAGGCAGTCATACAGGCAGCGCTGCAAGAGGCGGCGGTCGAGGCCGAGGCCGCTGGTAGCGTTACCCTGTGGGTCAGCATCCACCAGCAAGACCCGCTTGCCTGCCATGGCCAGACATGCTGCCAGGTTGACGGCAGTCGTGGTCTTCCCCACTCCGCCCTTCTGGTTGCTGACCGCAATTACTCTCGCCAACTCGGCACCTCCTGTGGCGGCCGGCCGCGCTCGCTGCGCGAGGCTCCCCTTCCGTCCGGTCCCGTTCGCCATTATCATATCACAGTCACCGTGCGATCACGCGGACAAAGTCGGAAGCTCCTTCTTCTTTCATCTTGCATCTGCTCCGCACCTGCGCCTGTCCCCAGCTCCCCGCGGCAGGATTTCCTGCCCGCTTAGAGAAGAAGGCATGGAGAATGTCACGGAGGAGCCAGCGTGCAGGCAGGCCGCACCCTTCCAGTCGGCTTCCGCCCGTTCCTCTCGAAAGGAGAACGCCAGAGATGCCGTCCATCCCTGCCGAGTACCTGAACCAGGTCTTCCTGGGCGACGTGCTCGATCTCCTGCGTCGCCTGCCCGACGAGAGCCTGGACATGGTCTACGGTGATCCTGACTACAACGTGGGCATCAAGTACCGGGGGCGCTCCTACCTGCGGTCCTTCCAGGAGTACGTGGACTGGTACGTGGCGCTGGCGCGGGAATCGCTGCGGGTGCTCAAGCCGGATGGTAACGCCTTCTTCATCAACTATCCCCGGCAGAATGCCTACCTCCGGGTGCGGTACCTGGACCAGGCCTGCTACGCGGTGCACGACTACGCCTGGGTCTACAACAGCAACGTGGGACACAGCCCGCGGCGCTTCACCACCGCCCACCGCAGCATCCTGCACGCCCGCAAGACCAGACACAACCGCTTCTTCAAGGAGCAGGTGGCGCAGCCCTACCAGAACCCCAACGACCGCCGCATCCGCCGCAATCTGGCCAACGGTTCGCCGGGGCGGATGCCCTACGACTGGTTCTACTTTGACCTGGTCAAGAATGTCAGCCGGGAGAAGACCTTTCACGCCTGCCAGATTCCCCAGCAGCTCTCCGAGCTGCTCATCAAGGCTTCCACCCTGCCTCATGACACGGTGGCGGTGCTCTTCGCGGGCAGCGGCTCCGAGCTGGAGGTGTGCCGCCGGCTGGGGCGCAACTTCGTGGCCGCCGAGCTGGACCCGGTCTACCACCGCATGGTCCTCGAGCGGCTGCAGCGGGGCGGCATCGCGGAGGAACACCGCCTGGGCAGGGAGCGCCGGACCTCGACTTCACCTCCCCCCATGCCGCAGGGACAACCTTGAACGGACGCAGCGCTGAAAACGCCGTGCCCCGCTCTTGCTGCGCTCGCGAGCGGGGCACTCTTTCCTCACAGTGGTCTCTTGGCAGGCATTCCCGGTCGCCTCGGGTAACGCGCTGGGGTCGGTCTCACCTTGCGAATCAGCATCAGGTATCGGGGCAGACTCGCCAGCTCGTAGCCGTAAATCCTCTCCACCTCGCCCCCTGTTTCTTCAAGCGCCACCTGCGCCGCCATTTCTTCGTTGACGTAGTTCCTGCCCTTCCACGCCAGCAGGCATCCCCCCAGCTTCACGAGCGGCAAGGAGTATTCTACCAGTATGCGGAGCTCAGCCACGGCGCGGGCCAAAGCCACGTCGAACCTCTCACGGTACGAGGGGTCGCGCCCTAATACCTCTACCCGCTCGCATACCACCGTCACGTGGGACAATGTCAGTTCGGTCACCATCCGGGCCAGGAAATCGCTCTTCTTGCGGTCCGCCTCCACCAGGGTCATACGACAGCGGGGAAACGCCATCGCCAGCACGAGGCCAGGAAATCCCGCTCCACTCCCTACGTCAACTACTTCCTTTTCCTGCAAGTTCAGGAGGTCTTTCGCCGCCAACGCGTCGGCAACGTGCATCCTCAGCTCATCTTCACCCGCCCGCCTGCTGACCAGGTTGATGCGCTGGTTCTCGCGCAACACTGCCTGAATGAACTTGGTCAGTTGTTCCTGTGTCATCCGTCCTTCTCCGCTTTTTCTCGAGGTAGATCATCAACACATCGATGTCCGCGGGGGACACGCCCGTCAGGCGGGCGGCCTGGCCGATTGACTCGGGCCGCACTCGCTTGAGCTTGAGTCGCCCCTCGTTGGACAACCCCGGTACCGCGTCGTAGTCCAGACCGGCTGGAATGCGCCGGTCTTCCAGGCGGTCGAAACGCTCGACCTGCTCCAGCTGCTTGGCGATGTACCCCTCGTACTTGCACTGAATCTCCAGCTGCTCAGCTGCCTCCTCCTCCAACCAAGGCTCCAGCAGCCCCAGCCTGCGCAGATCCTCAATGCGGACCTCGGGACGTCGCAAGAGGTCCCAGAGCGACACTGTAGCGCGCAAAGGGGAGCCCCCTCGTGCTACCAGCAATGAATCGACCTGGCTTCGCTGGTGGCCGGTAATCCGGTGGCCTTGCAGGTACGTCTTTCCCTTCCGGATGGCTTCCACCTTGTTGCGAAAACGCGCATACTGCTCGTCGCTCACCAGCCCAATCCGACGCCCGATCTCTGTCAGCCTGAGATCAGCATTGTCCTGCCGCAACAACAGGCGGTACTCCGCACGCGAGGTCATGAGGCGATAGGGTTCCTCGATGCCCTTGGTGACGAGGTCATCAACCAGGACCCCGATAAAGGCCTGGCTTCGCTTCAAGATCAGCGGCTCCCGGCCCTGCACCTGCAGCGCCGCGTTGATTCCCGCCATCAACCCTTGGGCTGCCGCCTCCTCGTAGCCACTGGTGCCGTTGATCTGCCCAGCAGTAAAAAGCCCCCTCACTCGCTTGGTTTCCAGCGTAAGCCTGAGTTGGGTCGGAATCACGTAATCATACTCGATGGCATACCCGGTGCGCACCATTCTGGCCCGCTGCAGACCGGGAATGCTGTGCAGGACTGCCAGCTGGACATCTTCCGGCAGGCTGGTGTTCAGCCCCTGGATGTACATCTCGTCACTGTCCAAGCCCTCCGGCTCGATGAATATCTGGTGGCTTTCCTTGTGTGCGAAACGGACCACCTTGTCCTCGAAGGAAGGACAGTAACGGGGCCCCACCCCCTGTATCGCGCCGGTGAAGAGGGGTGAACGGTGAATATTCTCGCGGACGATGCGATGGGTTTCCGCCGTGCTGTGGGTGAGCCAGCACGACACCTGGGGCCTGACTGTACGTGGACTCATGCAGGAGAAGTTCAGAACCTGCGGGTCGCCGGGCTGCTCTTCGGTCTGGGAAAAATCTATACTTTTCCGGCTCACCCGCGGGGGGGTTCCGGTCTTGAACCTCCCCAGTTCCAGCCCAAGTGCGCGCAGGCTGTCTGAAAGCCCGGCGGCGGGCGGCAGCGGGTTAGGACCCCCGGGATAGGTGACATCACCGATGATGATGCGGCCCTTCAGGTAGGTGCCGCTGGTGACCACCAAGGCCCGGGTGAGAAAGGTCGCCCCGGTGCGGGTAACAACGGAACGCACACATCCCTCCTGCACCACCACCCGTTCGATTTCTGCCTGCAGGAGGTCCAGGTTCTGTTCGGCCAGCAGGGTGGCGGTCATTTCCTGCTGATAGCGCTTCTTGTCCGCTTGGGCGCGCAGGGCTTGAACGGCTGGTCCTTTGCCGGTGTTCAGCATTCGGATCTGCAGGCGCGCCTTATCGATGTTCCGCCCCATTTCTCCCCCCAGCGCGTCTATCTCCCTCACCAGCTGAGCTTTGGCGGGCCCTCCCACCGAGGGGTTGCACGGCATGAGCGCGATATGGTCAAGGCTGAGTGTCACCAGCAGCGTCTTGCACCCCATGCGACTGGCGGCCAGGGCAGCCTCGCAGCCCGCGTGGCCTGCGCCGACCACCACCACGTCGTATTCGCCTGCCAGGTATTCCATCGCTGCAGCCCCTCCTTGCTCACTTGCCAATGCAGAAGTCGTGGAAGATCCTCTCGATTACGTCTTCTCGCAACACTCGCCCGGTGATTTCCCCCATTGCCTCCAGCGCACCCCACAGGTCGACCGCCAGGCAGTCGAGCGTCACCCCCTGCTGAAGGCCCAGGCAGACTGCCTCCAGGTGAGCGAGAACCCTGCGCAACGCAAGGCTATGCCGGGTATTCACCACCAGTTCCATTTCATCCAGCCCCGCTTGGCCACCAAGCACCAGCTGCTCCACCGTGAGCTCCAGATCCCTCAGGCCGGTCCCTTCCCTGGCCGAAGCCCGAACCAGCGGTAGACCTGCACAGAACGATTCCAATTCGGCGACAGAAATCCGCTTGTCTTCCAGGTCGTCCTTATTCACCAGAACGACTGCCTTCTTGCCCGTCAGCAGCCCCTGCACCCTTCTGTCATTCTCGTCCAGACCGGCACCCACGTCGAGCACGAACAACACCACGTCAGCCTCATCAATGGCCTGCCGCGTGCGCTCCACCCCCAGCCGCTCCACCACGTCCTCGGTCTCGCGGAGTCCCGCGGTGTCCATCAGTCTGACGGGGATGCCGCGCAGGCTGACATACTCCTCGATGACGTCACGGGTAGTGCCGGGGATGTCGGTCACAATCGCCCGGTTCTTCTGGAGCAGGGCATTCAACAGGCTCGATTTTCCAACATTGGGCTTGCCGACGATGGCCATCCGGATTCCCTGGCAGTATACCCGTCCCCGCTCGCTAGCCTCCAGGATATGCCTGACCCGCTCTGCCAGAGTGCCTACACGCTCAAGCGCCTCCGCCCGGTCGATGTCGCCTATCTCCTCAGGGAAATCGATACTCGCCTCGACCCCGGCATTGATGCCGATGAGTTCCTCTTCGATTGCTCGCATTCGCCGACCGAGCTCTCCCTGCAACTGGCGCATGGCGATCCTCATGGCACCCGTGCTCTTCGCACGTATGAGGTCGATTACCGCTTCCGCCTGCGTGATGTCCAGGCGGCCGTTGAGAAAGGCCCGCAGAGTGAATTCGCCCGCATCCGCCATGCGGGCCCCCTGTGCCAGCACGCGCTCCAGTACCCGCCTGGCGGGCAGCACCCCGCCGTGGCAGTGAACCTCAACCACATCCTCAGCGGTGTAACTACGTGGTGCCCGCATCACCAAGGTGAGGACCTCATCGATGCGTTCCCCGTTGCGGTCCACCACCCAGCCCAGACCTGCCGTGTACCCAGCACGCTCCGTCAGGCGACGGCCTCCCGCCACCGGCTCGAACACCTGGTCCACCATGCCAATGGCCTCTGGCCCACTCACCCTGACGATGGCAATCCCTCCCTCGCCGGGCGCGGTGGCGATCGCCGCGATGGTATCGTTCTTCACTGCCAGCCTCCTCCTCACCACCCTGGTTGGGACCGAGGCCTGCCCGGCGCCAGCCCGCAACAAACCCCGTAATAGGAAAGGGGCCTCTGGGGGAGGCCCCTTAACGTTTCAGTGATATCACAACTTTTCGGTTGGGTTCCTCTCCTTGGCTGTACGTTACGATGGCGGGGTCGTTCTGCAGCACCGTGTGAACTATTCGGCGTTCCTGGGGGGTCATGGGCCGCATCACCACGCTGCGATTCGTCCGCTTGACTTTCTCGGAGAGCCGCAGCGCCAGCTCCCTCAGCCCCTGTTCCCTCTTCAGCCGATAGTCCTCTACGTCCAGCATGACCCGTATCTTGTCTTCCCTTCCCCGGTTCACGATGAGCCCCATCAGGAACTGGAGGGAATTAAGGGTTTCGCCCTTGCGCCCGATGAGCAATCCCATGTCATTGCCGACGATATTGACCCTGACTACCCCCTCGCTGAACTCCGCTGCCTGGATGCGATAATCAATCTTCATGCACTGGAGTATTTTCTCCAGTATTTCCACCACCTTGGCTTCCGGCTTGTCGCGCAAGGTCACCCTCACCAAGGCAGATTTCTTGCCGAGCACTCCCAAGAGCCCCTTGGTCGGCTCTTCCAGTATCTCGATGGTCACGTCTTCAAATTCCGCTCCCAGTTCCTCAAGTGCCGCCTTGATGGCTTCGTCAACGCTTTTTCCTCTTTTTTCTACCGACTCCATGTTCGCCCTTGCCTCCTTTGCTTGCCGCTTCCGCAGCGATTTCGGGCTCCGGTGCCGCCGCCAGATCTGCGTCCAAGGTGGCCGTAGCCGCTGCCGGCATCGCGCCACGCGCGTTTATCCACATCTGCTGGGCAATGCTGAGCACATTGAACATCACCCAGTAGAGTGCGAGACCGGCAGGGAACGTCCCAGCCATCCATGCGATGAACAGGGGCATGGTGTACAGCATGGTTTTCTGCGTGGGATCGGTGGCATCAATGGTGGAAACCTTCTGCTGTATGAATGTGGTGATGCCCGCTAAGAGCGGAAAGATAATGCGATCAGGTTGGCTCAGGTCTGCCACCCACAAGAAAGACGCGTGCTGGACAGCCTGAGACTTAAGTCCATACTGCAAGGCCTGGTAGAAGGCCATCAGAATGGGAAGCTGGATGATGAGCGGCAGGCATCCGCTCAGCGGGCTCACTCCGTGCTCCTTGTAGAGGTCCATCATCTCTTTCTGCATCCGCTGAGGGTCGTCACGGTACTTTTCCTGGATTACCTTCATCTTGGGCTGGATCTGCTGCATCTGCCGCATTGACTTCATCTGCTTGTTGGTGAGGGGATACATGGCCACCTTGATAACAATGGTCACCAGGATGATGGCCAGTCCGTAGTTGGGCACGCCCAATAGTGCCGTCAGTTCATACAGGTAGTGAATCAGTCCGGCAAAACCCTGGACAATGAACTGCCACAATGTCGACCCCGACGGCACAGCACCGCCGCTCGGCGGCAGCCGGCCGCAGGTTCACCTCCTCGCTCGCCGGTCAGGGGACCGGATCATATCCTCCTGGATGAAACGGATGACAGCGCGCCAAGCGCTTGAGCACCAGCCACCCCCCGACCCCCACACCGTGCTTCGATAATGCCTCCACCGCGTAATGCGAACACGTGGGGGTGAATCGGCAGACAGGAATGCCTCCGCGGGTGAGTACCTGGTACAGGCGGATGACGGCGATCGCAACCTTCTTCACGGTAGCACCTGCCCCCGCAGTAGCCGCGCCCTACCCAAGGCACGGGCCAGATCTTTCTCCAGCTGCGCGTAGTCGGCGTTCCGAGCCGAGGCCCTCGCCAGTAGCACGACATCGTATCCTTGTTCCAGCCTCGCATCCAGCGCTCGCACGATTTCACGCATCCTGCGCTTCCAGAGGTTCCGCTGCGCTGCCTTGCCGAGCTTCTTGCTGGCGACGACGCCATAGCGATTATGGGGCCGGTCACTACGGACCAAGAACACGACCACGAACCTCCCGAACACCTTGGTGCCGTGGAGGTATACCTCCTGGTATTCCCGCGTACGCCGCATCCTCCGCTCTCTGTTCAGCATCGACCCGCGCAGCAAACCCTATAAAGTAAATGAAAGGCCGTCACCGGCCTATGCACTCAGCTGTTTCCTTCCCTTTCTCCGTCTCCTGGCAATCACCCTGCGGCCTCCAGCGCTTGCCATCCGCTTGAGGAACCCGTGCACCCGTTGGCGCACCCTCGTCTTCGGCTGGTATGTCCGTTTCACCGTGCAGACGCCTCCTCCTATGTTCCGATACCACTTAAAATTATATTGACTGGCTCCAACAGTGTCAAGAAAACCGGAGCGGGGGCGCTCTTCTAATTTCGGCATCAGTCTGGTATCATGATCCTAGTCTGGGCGTCAGCCTTTCCACATTTCCACAGCGAGGCGCTTTGACTGTTTTTATTTTGTCCACGTGTCGATGGGAGGTAGGTCGGTCCATGATCAAAGATTATTCCATCATCTGGGATACTGCCATGGACAGCTTTCGCCAAGAGATTGGTCCGACCAGCTTCGAGATATGGTTTTCGCAGGTCTCTTTCCAAGACTTCACAGAAGATCACTACATCGTTTCGGTGCCCAACTTGTTGTCCAAGGAGTGGATCGAAGCCCGCTACATGCACATCCTGGAGAATATCCTCTCCGACTTGCACCGCACCCCTACCACTGTGCGCTTCGTGGTGCGCTCCTCAGAGGCCAGCAGTGACTCGCGGACCATCCTGAACCCCAAGTATACGTTTGATACCTTCGTGGTCGGCAACAGTAACCGCTTTGCCCACGCGGCCTGCTACGCGGTGGCGGAAGCCCCCGCCAAGTCCTACAATCCCCTCTTCATCTACGGGGGTGTCGGCCTAGGAAAGACTCATCTGATGCAGGCCATTGGGCACCACATCCTGGCCAGAGATTCTTCCTATAATATAGTGTACGTATCGTCCGAGCAGTTCACCAATGAGCTCATCAATTCTATTCGGGACGACAAGGCTTCCGAGTTCCGCAGCAAGTACCGCACCATTGATGTCCTGCTCATCGATGATATCCAGTTCCTGGCACGCAAGGAAAGGACCCAGGAGGAGTTCTTCCATACCTTTAATGCCTTGTACGAGGCGAACAAACAACTGGTAATCTCCAGTGATAGACCCCCCCGAGAAATCCCGACGCTCGAGGACCGGCTGCGCTCGCGGTTCGAGTGGGGACTCATCACTGACATCCAGCCGCCGGACTTCGAGACCCGTATCGCCATTTTGCGGAAGAAAGCGCAGCTGGAGAATTTCCATATCCCGGACGACGTGACGCTCTACATCGCTGACTACATCAAGTCCAATATCCGCGAGCTGGAGGGAGCACTGATCAGGATCGTCGCCTACGCGAACATCTATGGTCAACCGGTAACGCTCGAGCTGGCGACCCAGACCCTGAAAGACATTCTCCCTCCTCCCGCCCCACGGACGGTGACCATTCAGACCATCAAGGAAACGGTCGCCGAGTATTTCGGATTGAAACTGGAAGACCTGACATCCAAGCGGCGGCCTCGTCATCTGGTCTTCCCGCGCCAGATTGCCATGTACCTGGCCCGCGAGATGACCGATGCTTCCCTGCCTAAGATCGGGGAGGAGTTCGGTGGACGGGATCATACCACCGCGTTGCATGCCTACGAGAAGGTGTCCGCCGAACAGAAGAAGGATAGCTCCCTGCACAAGATCATCTACGACATCGCCAAGAAAATCGATCCGAACTTCACTGTGGATTCGTGAGCCTGGAAGCGCACAGGCGTGATGCCTTGAAGCTCCACCATTTGCGCATGTTGTCCACATCTCCACGGCGCCTATTAGGGCTACTCTACGATTCCTTCTTAAAGAAAAAGGGAGGGACCTCGTGTGAAATTCACCATCGCCCAACCGGAACTGGCCCATATCGCCGCGCTGGTACAACGAGCTGCTGCCAGCAGGGATACGGTGCCAGCCCTGTCCGGTCTGCTCATCCAGGCTTCAATTGAGAACGGTCTCACCCTCACCGCAACAGACCTGGAGATTGCCATCCGTGCCAAGACCGACCGCGTGTCGGTACGCGAAGGGGGAACCGTCCTTCTCAATGCGCGGTATTTCTCCGATCTGGTGCGGTTCCTGCCGGAAACCGAGTTGCAGGCTGCGACCGACGAAGGCAGCTCCAGGCTGGTGGTGACATATGGGCGCTCGGAGAGCCACCTCAACCTCTATGACCACCAGGAGTTTCCTGACCTACCTCTCGAGAAAATGCGCTCCCTGCTCAGCATGCCACAGTCGCTTCTCAAGGAGATGCTGCGGAAGACTGCGTTTGCCGCTGCGGTGAGTCACTTTCGACAGGTGTTTACGGGGGTGCTGTTCGACATCGAGGGGAGCCAGCTGCGAGTGGTGGCATCGGACACGCACCGCTTGGCGTTGATGAGTGCGCAGCTGGAAGACGGGGGTTACCCACCGCAACAGTTCGTCGTTCCTGCGCGGACGGTCAATGAACTGACGCGGCTACTGGAAGATTCCCTGGAGCCAATCGATATATCTTTGGCCGACAACAGCATCGTGTTCCATCGCCCCGATGGGACCCTGTGGCTTTTCTCGCGCCTGGTGGAAGGGCAGTACCCGAACTATCTGCCGGTCATACCCCAGACCTTTATTTCCACCATGACGGTCGATACCAGAAGTCTGGTGAATACGCTGGAAAGGGCCAGCTTGTTGCCAACCGACAAACAGGCGGCCAAGCAGGGGATCCGTAACGTGGTGCTGGAAATCAAGGAAGGAGAGCTGCACCTTTCTTCCCATTCCGAAAAGATGGGGGCACTTGCAGAGGTCATCGAAGGAACGGTGGTAGAGGGTGAAACGGGTTTCCAGGTTGCATTCAATACGAGATACTTTTTGGATGTCATGAAGATACTGCAAACAGAGTCACCCAGTACTGTGCTGCAGTTCACAGGGTCATTGAGCCCGGCCCTCGTCAAGAACCCGGGAAGAGATGATTTCATCTACGTCATTGTCCCGCTGGTGACGACGTGAGGGGACTGCGAACGGATTGAAGATTGAACACATCCAGGTTGCCAGTTTTCGTAATCTGGGGGATGTCTCAGTAGTCCCCCATGCGAAAGTCAATCTTCTCATCGGTGCCAACGCCCAAGGAAAAACCAACTTTCTGGAAGCAATGGCGGTAGCCGCCACCGGCTCGTCCTTCCGTGGGTCCCGGGACCGGGACATGGTGCGTGACGGGCAGCAGGGCTATCGCGTGGTCATCACGCATCGCATCGCGGAGCGAAGAATCGAAACGGAGCTCTCGTGGAGCCTGCAGCGCGGCAAGGAGTTGCGCATAGGAGGAAAACGGGCGAATTTTGGGCATCCCGACCGGCTACGGGCAGTGGTCTTCACACCGGAAGACCTCCAGCTCATCAAAGGCGCTCCTGAGAAACGCCGCGCGTTCATGGATGTGCTGTTGTCGCAGATTTCGGCCGACTACCGTCGGCATCACCGCGCATTGACCGCTCTCCTGCAACGACGACAGCTCATGGTTCGGGGGCACGCGCAGGATCGCAGAGGCATCGAAGTCTTGGAGGACATGCTCATCGAGACCATGGTACCGGTCACCATGGACCGTATCAGCTTGGCGGCGCGGCTGGAAGAAGAGATGAATGCCCTGTATGACAGGTTGAGCGGGGAGAAGCAGGTGGTGCGTGTCCGCTACGCGCTTTCCTACCCGCTGAGTGCTGGCAGACTGGGCCCGGAGCTGCTGGCCGCCTCCCTGGCTGCGGAACTGAGGCGGCGCAGACGGCAGGGGGACTGGTCGGCGGTCGGCAAGGTGGGCCCGCACCGCGAGGACCTCCACGTCTACCTCGACACCCGCAATGCCCGCACCCACGCATCCCAGGGACAGCAACGCAATCTGGCCGTGTGTCTGAAGTTGAGCGAAATGCAGACTGTGAAAGCGGCAAGTGGTCACCACGCGGTATTCCTGCTCGACGAGGTTTTGGCCGAGCTCGACCGGGAACGACGGCAACGGCTGGTGGACCACCTGCAGGAGGCGCCGTTCCAGTCGTTCATATCCGCAGTCGAGATACCGGGGTTACTGAGCTCACGGGAGAGCAAGGTACTCACCGTGCGTGGCGGTGCAGTTACCGAGGAGGAATGAACATTGTATCTGCATCTGGGAAGTGATTACATGGTGGCGACTGCAGAAGTGGTAGCCATCATCAATGTCGAGACACTGCCTCCGTCGGTCCTGCGGGAGTCGCTGCGTACCGCCAAGCGCCAAGGTCCGGTCGTGCACATTGGCGAAGATAACAAGGGGAAGTCGCTCGTTCTCACCGACCGCTGCGCGTACCTCTCCCCCATCTCGTCGGTCACCCTGTTGAAACGCTCACGGGGAAGCATTGAGGAGGGCAACCAGTAGTGAGAGACAAGCCTGTTAACGGGTACACAGCGACTGATATCCAGGTATTGGAAGGGCTCGAAGGAGTGCGCAAGCGCCCCGGAATGTACATCGGCTCCACTGGGCCGCGAGGCCTGCATCACCTGGTCTTCGAGATAGTCGACAACAGCATCGACGAAGCGGTGGCCGGGTACTGCACGGTCATCGAGGTCATCATTCACCCTGACAATAGCGTGACGGTGAAGGACAATGGGCGCGGCATCCCCGTGGACATCCATCCCAAGATGGGTATCCCTGCACTGGAGGTCATCCTCACTACGCTGCATTCCGGCGCCAAGTTTGGCGGCAGTGGGTACACGATTTCTGGAGGACTGCACGGTGTGGGCCTGTCGGTAGTCAATGCGCTGTCCCGCTCCCTGGAGGTCGAGGTGGCTCGAGATGGGTTGCGCTACCGACAGCGGTACGAGCGCGGCAAGGCGGTGAGCGGGCTGGAAGTGGTGGGCACCAGCACGGAAACCGGTACCCGCACAACCTTCTGTCCCGACCCGGAAATCTTTGAGGATATCGACTTTTCCTTCGATGTTCTGGCCCAGAGGCTGCGGGAGCTTTCCTTTCTCAACCGCGGCACACGGATTCTACTGGTTGACGAGCGGACCGGCCAGCGGGTGGAATTCCACCACACGGGTGGCATTGAGGACTTCGTGCGCTACATCAACAAGAACAAAGAGGTGCTGAATCCGAAGCCCATCGTTTTTCGCCATGTCAAGGACGGCGCCATTGTCGAAGTGGCCATCCAGTACAGCACTGGGTTCTCGGAGACGCTCCTTTCGTACGCCAACAACATCCATACCCAGGAAGGTGGAACACACGAGATAGGCTTCAAGAACGGACTGACCAGGGTTGTCAACGATTACGGGCGCCGACACGGGATGCTCAAAGAGGCGGACGGCAACCTGCTGGGAGAAGACATTCGCGAAGGGATGGCGGCCATCATCTCGGTGCTGGTCACCGATCCCCAGTTCGAGGGCCAGACCAAGACCAAGCTGGGGAACACCTTCGTGCGAAGCGTGGTTGAGAGTGCCGTGTACGAACACGTGGACGCGTTCCTGGAGGAAAATCCTGCTGTGGCCCGGCGCATCCTGGAAAAGGCCATTTCCGCTCGCCGAGCGCGCGAGGCGGCCCGCAAGGCACGGGAACTCACCAGGCGCAAGAACGCGCTGGAGTCGTCAGCTCTGCCAGGCAAACTGGCCGACTGCAGCGAAAGGGACCCCGCCAAGTGCGAGCTCTACCTGGTAGAGGGGGATTCAGCAGGGGGCTCCGCCAAGCAGGGCAGGGACCGAGCCTTCCAGGCCATCTTGCCGCTGCGCGGGAAAATCCTCAATGTGGAGAAGGCCCGGCTGGACAAGGTGCTCTCCAACGAGGAGATACGAACCCTGATCACCGCTATTGGAACTGGCATCGGCGAGGACTTCGACCTAGGCAAGGCCCGCTACCACCGCCTGGTCATCATGACTGATGCCGACGTCGACGGATCGCACATCAGGGTCTTGTTGTTGACCTTCTTCTACCGCTACATGCGACCGCTCATCGAGGCCGGCTACGTCTACATTGCGCAACCTCCGCTGTATGCGCTCAAGCGAGGCAAGGAGGTTCACTACTTCTACCGGGATAGTGAGCTGGAGTCCTTCCTGAGCCAGCAGGGCACACGGAAGTTCGCGGTGCAGAGGTACAAGGGCCTGGGCGAGATGGACCCTGAGCAGCTGTGGGAAACCACGATGGATCCTGACCGACGCACGCTGTTGCAGGTCACGGTGGAGGACGCGGTGGCAGCGGACGCGATATTTACCAGCCTGATGGGCGAACGGGTGGAACCGCGGCGTGAATTCATCCAGGAGAACGCCCGCCGGGTCACCAATCTCGACATCTGAGGAGACGGACATGGTGCGGAGACTCTTTCCCGGAAAGGGTGACGGAC
>JARYMO010000265.1 GCA_029907055.1 Syntrophomonadaceae bacterium
TCTCCGGGAAACCGGCGCGGATCCAGCACTGCCGGGCCACGTTCTGGCCCTGGCCGGCCTGCAGCACGCAGCCCATGATGACCTCGTCCACCTGGTCGGGGGCCACCCCCGCGCGCTTGAGCGCCTCGGCGATGACGATCGCTCCCAGCTCGGCCGCCGGCACGTCTTTCAGGGTGCCGCCGAAAGTCCCGATGGGAGTCCGGCACGCTCCTGCCAGTACCACTTCCTTGCTCATTGTAACCCTCCCTCTGTCGTCTCTTCCGCGCGATGCGGTCCGCGTCGCCCTGCCTACCGGCAAGGCGGCCGCCTGCCTCCATGTTCTCCCGGGCGAACTCCTCCACGTACCCTGTGCGGGCTCTCTCTCTTTCTTTCTCTCTCGTCGGCTGTCTGCGCTGCCTGTTTCCCGGTCTCTCTCCCTGTCTGCCGTTGCTTCGCCCCGTGTGCCTGCCGCCTCGGGTTCCGGCTGCCTGCCCCCTCCGCCGCAGTCGCAGGCGCCCTCCGATGCCGGGTCGGAGGCCACAGCCCTCCCGAAGGCAATGAGCAGGGCCTGCTCCCGCCAGCTACGTCAGCTTGTTAGACCTCCTCCAGATGCCCATGCTCTGGGCCGCCTTCACCAGGTCGTCCCGCACGTCGGGATGGGCGATGTTGATGAGCCCCTCCGCCCGCTGCCACACGCTCATGCCCTTCATGGCGTACTTGCCGTACTCGGTCACGATGTAGTCGGCCACCGAGCGCGGGTCGGTAACGATGCCCCCGGGCTTGAGGGTAGGCACGATGCGGCTCACCACCTTGCCGTCCCTGACGTTGGCCGACGGCATGCACACGAAAGACTTGCCGCCGCGGGATTCCCAGCCCGCCAGCACGAAGTCCAGCTGGCCGCCGGTGCCGCTGATGTGGCGGGTGCCGGAAGACTCCGAGCACACCTGCCCGAAGAGGTCAATCTCCACCGCGTTGTTGATGGTGATGAGGTTGTCATTCATGGCGGCGATAGAGGGCTTGTTGGTGTAGTTGACCGGGTAGATGGCGCACTTGGGGTTCTCGTCGATGAACTCGTAGAGGATATTGGTCCCCAGCGCGAAAGTGTACACCATCTTGTAGGGGTCGATGCCCTTCTTGGCGCCGGTCATCTTGCCCGCCCGGTGCATGTACACGTAGGCGTCGACCAGCATCTCGGTGTGGCAGCCCAGGTCCTTGAGGTCGGAATCGGCAATCATCATGCCGACCGCGTTGGGCATGCCCCCGATGCCCAGCTGGATGCAGGCCCCGTCGGGGATTTCCTCCACGATGTACTGCGCCACCTTCTGGTCCACCTCGGTGAGGGGCGGGGCAGGGATCTGCGCCAGCGGCGGGTTCTCGCCCTCGACGATGTAGTCGACCTCCGAGATGTGGATGCCCTCCTCGTAGCCACCCAGGCAGCGGGGCATCTTCTCGTTGACCTCGACGATGACGATCTTGGCCCGCTCGGTCACCGCCTTGGTATGCGTACACTGGGGCCCGAAATTGAAGTAGCCGTGCTTGTCCATCGGGCACACCTGCAGCATGGCCACATCCAGCGGCTCGATGCGCTCGCGGACGTAACGCGGCAGCTCTGAATACTTGATCGAGGAGTAGTAGACGGGTTTTCCGGCCTTGGCGATCTTGCGGTCACCGCCGGAGAAATGCCAGCTGTGCCACACGAAGGACTCCCCGGTGGGGTCCACGGCGTTGACTTCCGTCGGATAGGGGTTCACGCAACTCCAGATCTTGACGTCCCGCAGTTCATCCTTGCGCTTCGCCAGCGCCTTGTCTAGCGCCCTCACCTGTCCGCAGAACGAGCCGTAATCGATCCAGTCTCCCGACTTGATGACCTTGACCGCCTCGTCCGGCGACACAAGTTTCCTCCTGTACTCCTCCAGTAAACTCACCCGGTACCCTCCTTCGTCGCGAATTGCGCGGGCTCCCGGTCACAAAACAAATCTGCTCAGCCGGAAGCCTTGCGCCCCACTGAGGCAGCCGCGCCGTGTTGCCACGGCCCTTCTATTTCTTTCTCCTCGCGGCTGCTGTCATCCAGCGCCCACCCTGGGCACAGCTACCAGAGGTTGCGTGCCGTTCCTCCTTCACCTCCTCCCCTCGGCGGCAGCCGGTATGACCCCCGGCCCGCACGCCGGCCAGCCGTTCAACCTCTGCCTTCCAACATATGCAAGATGCGTGCCTCGCCTTCCTCGACCCGCGCGGCGCGCGCACCATGCCCGACCCCTCAGGCGCGCTCCCGCAAGGCCTCAGGGCCTCTCCACGTCCATGGCGAGGAAGGCCTCCCAGGACACGAAACGACCGCGGTCTTCTACCGCGGTCGATGCCAGTCTGCATCATGATTCCCAGGCGGGGAGGCGCCGAAGCCCCGGTCCTTGCAACCCGAGGCAGAGTCCGCCGCCCTGTTGCGTCCCTGCAGCACCCGATGCCGATTGTCATCTATTCAATGAACGCAATGTGGTACTTGGCCGCCTTGCGCACCACGGTGGACTGGTTGACCCCCA
>JARYMO010000006.1 GCA_029907055.1 Syntrophomonadaceae bacterium
TCGGTCGCCCCTACAACGCCTTCGTGGCCCGGGGCAACATGGGGGTGCCACGGAAGTTCAGCTCCCGCGGCTACACGGTGATCCCGCACGACTGCCTGCCGTGGGGGGAAGAACCCATCGAGCCCGACATGTACTGGGCCATGGGTCAGCAGATCCTGCGCGCTGCCCGCCTGTGCCGCAAGCACCCGCGCCTGTTCCCCGTCTACATCACCAACTTCAGCTGTGGGCCGGACTCCTTCCTGAACGGATATTTCAAGTCCATCATGGGCAGCAAGCCAGCGCTGGTACTGGAACTGGACAGCCACACCGCCGATGCGGGGCTGGACACGCGCGTGGAGGCATTCCTCGACGTGGTGCACAACTACCTGGAGACAGGCGCCCGGCAGGAGAGCGGCGGGCAGGGACGGCTACGGGTCTCCCGCACGGCGCTGCAGGGGGGCAAGATGTGGGTGCAGACGGCGGAGGGCCGGCAGGTGGCCATGGACGACCCGGAGGTCCACCTGCTGATCCCCTCCATGGGGTACCCGGGCGCTGAACTGCTGGCGGCTGCCTTCCGCTACGTGGGGGTACGGGCCTCTGCCCTGCCTCCGGCCGGGGAACGGGAACTGCGCCTGGGTCAAGGCTATGCCTCCTGCAAGGAGTGCCTGCCCCTGATGCTGACCCTGGGCAGCCTGATGCGGTACCTGGAAGACCACCCGGCAGGGCAGGAACAGCTGGTGTACTTCATGCCGGTGGCCTCCGGGCCGTGCCGCTTTGGCCAGTACTCGGTGCTGATGCGCGACTACATTGCCGCTCGCGGACTGCAGAATGTCTCGCTGCTGTCGCTGAGCGCCGAGAATGGCTACGCAGGGTTCGGCAACCGGCTGGCCCTGCGCGCCTGGCAGGCGGTGGTGCTGGCGGACGTGCTGGAGGAGATACGCAGCGAGATGCTGGCCGCCGCCAGTGATGCGGCGCAGGCCATGGCGGTTTTCGATTCCGTGTGCCAACGGCTGGCCGGGGCACTGGCGACGCAATCGTGGAGACACCTGCGTGCCACGCTGGCAGCGGTGGCGCGCACGCTGAAGACGGTGCCCCGCAGCGTCCCGCCCCACCAGGTGCCGCGGGTGGCGCTGGTGGGGGAGATATTTGCCCGGCGCGATGGGTTTTCCCGCCGTCACCTGGTCGAGTGGCTGGCGCAGAGGGGCATCGCGGCCCGCACCGCCCCGGTCAGCGAGTGGCTGTACTACTGCGATTACCTGGTGAAGAAGGGGCTGGCGGCAGACGTGGGGTGGGGCGACCGCCTGCAGACCGCGCTGCAGGGGCCGGTGAAGACAGCCTACGAGCGCCAGATCAAGCGCCTGCTGGCCGCGTCCGGCTGGTGCCAGTCGCAGCCCCTGCAACTGGCGCGCGTGGTGGGACCGGGCGCCAGAGTGGTGTCGCCGCGGCTCACCGGAGAGACCATCCTCACCGTGGGGGCAGCCCTGGCGGAAATCATCGAGGAGGTGGCGGGGGTCATCTCCCTGGGCCCCTTTGGCTGCATGCCCAGTCGCATGGCACAGGCCATCGTCGCCCAGCGCCTGGGCGAGGTGAAACCAACGGTGGCCCGGGAACCGGAACTGGTGAGAGAGGTGCTGGAGAGGCACCCCTCGCTGCCGTTTCTCGCCATCGAGACGGACGGGAACGCCTTCCCCCAGGTGGTGGAAGCGCGGCTGGAGGCCTTCGTGCTCCAGGTGGAGAGGCTGCACCAGACCATCCTGGCCCTGCGCGGCGGTGGTCACGCCGGCTGACCGGACGCGAGGAAGACGTCTCCTGGCACCCAACGGAACGCGCAGACCGGCAGGCCCGGGACCGCTCCCCGGGCCTGTCCGCGTGCAGGGGCCAGGATGATGCGCCCGGCCGGACCGCAACCGCCCGCCGGGCCACCCCGTTCCCTGCCGGTCTGCTGTGCCGTTGACCGGTCCCAGCCGGGAGCAGCGCGGGGCCGCCCGGCATTGGCCGCCCGGGGATGCCACCCCCTAGACTGAGAGAGGAAAGGGGGTGAGCGCAGTGGCGGTACGGAGCAGCAGGGCGGCCAGCGAACTCGTGTTCAACGTGGAAGACGGGGTGAACAGCCAGGGCATGCCCGTCATCCGGGCCCGGCGATACGCCAATGTGAAGCCGTCAGCCTCGGACGAGGCTGTCTACGCGGTGGCGATGAGCCTGGCAGGCCTGCAGGCCAGGACCCTGGCAGGGGTCCAGCGCCGCGACGTGGCAGACATCGAGCCGGAGTAGGGCCGGGGGAAGACGGCCGGGGGAGGTGACAGACGTGGCCCAGGCCAGGGTGTTGGAGATGGTGTTCGAGAACGCCGCCGGCCGGGAGGTCGTGCTGCGGGTTACCAACGCCCGCACTGACCTCACGGCGGCGGAGGTGGACGCCGCCATGGACCAGGTGGTGAGCAGCGATATCTTCACCAGTTCAGGGGGAGCCTGGTGGCGGCGGTGGGAGCCCGCCTGGTGGTGACCGACACCACCGAGTTGCTGCCCTAGACGCGGGGGCCCGGGAAACCGGGCCCCTGGCAGTCCTCTCGACAAGGAGGCGAGGAAGGAATGGAAGAGCTCCTGACCCAGGTCGGCAACTACGGCTTTCCGGTGGTGGTCAGCCTGTACCTGCTGGTGCGCATCGAACAGAAACTGGAGAACCTCACCCGGGCGGTGGTGGGCGTGCGCGAGGCGCTGCTGGAAACCCGGGCCTGATTCAGGCCTGCCAGCTGGAGAGGTAGGCTGCCTGTTCCGGGCTGAGCTGGTCGATGGAAAGCCCCAGGGCTTCCAGGCGCAACTCCGCCACCCGTCGGTCGATTTCCGCCGGCACCGGGTACACGCCGGGGGCCATGGAGGCGTGCTCGCGCACCAGGTGGAGCAGGGCCAGCGCCTGCAGCGAGAAGCTGAGGTCCATGACTTCCACCGGGTGACCGTCACCGGCGGCCAGGTTGACCAGGCGCCCTTCCGCCAGCAGGTGCAGTCGCTTGCCTCCGGGCAGAGTGAACTCCTCCACGTTGGGCCTGACCAGCCGCCGCGACAAGGCCAGTTGCTCGAGGTCGGGCTTGCGGATCTCCACGTCGAAATGACCGGCATTGGCCAGCAGTGCGCCATCGCGCATCAGGACCATGTGCTCGCCGCGGATGACGTCGATGTTCCCGGTGACGGTAATGAACAGGTCCCCCAGCGGGGCGGCCTGTTCCATGCGCATCACCTGGAAGCCATCCAGCCAGGCCTCGTTGGCCTTGATGGGGTCGATCTCGGTCACCACCACCCGGGCGCCCAACCCCTTGGCGCGCATGGCCACCCCCTTACCACACCAGCCGTAGCCGGCGACGACGACCGTCTTGCCGGCCACCACCAGGTTGGTGGTGCGCATGATGCCGTCCCACACCGACTGGCCGGTGCCATACCGGTTGTCGAACAGGTATTTCATCAGTGCGTCGTTGACGTCCATCATGGGGAAGAGGAGCAGGCCGTCTTTCTCCATGGCCTTGAGCCGGAGCACGCCGGTGGTGGTCTCCTCGCAGCCGCCCAGGATGCGGCGGGCCTGCGCCGGTCGGTCGCGGTGGAGCATGCCCACCAGGTCGCCGCCGTCATCGATGATGGCGTCGGGATGGCAGTCGAGCGCCGCGGCCAGGTGGGACTCGTATTCTTCGGGGGAGGCACCGTGCCAGGCGAACACCGTCACCCCTTGCTCTGCCAGGGCTGCAACCACGTCGTCCTGGGTGGAGAGGGGGTTGCTGGCACAGGCCACCACCTCCGCCCCCGCCGCCTGCAGGGTCAGGGCGAGGTAGGCGGTCTTGGCCTCCAGGTGCAGGCAGACGGCGAGACGCAGGCCGCGCAGGGGGCGCTCCTGTTCCAACTCGGCGCGCACGCGGTTGAGCACCGGCATGTGCTGGGCAGCCCAGTCAATCTTGCGCTGGCCGGCAGGAGCCAGGCCGGCATCGCGGAGCCGTGAAGGCGGCAGGGAGCGTGGTGACGCGGTGTGCATGCTAAGCCCTCCTCGTTGCTGGTGATTCGACTACCATTCTACACCAAGCCGCCGGCGGCCGCCACGGCTGGCGCGCTGTGCCTGGCCCACGGCGGCGGGGTTGTTCGGTCCCGTGGGGGTGGGGTATACTGCTCTCAGCATTACGGCGGCCCGGCCGGACAGGGGAGTGAAGCCATGGAGGTCCTCAACCAGGGAGTCGAAGAGGGGTTGTTCCGTCACATCCTGGAGTCCATCCGCGGAGCGGGATTCTACACCATGCTGGGAATCGAGCTTTGCTCGCTGGGCCCGGGCCAGGCAGAGCTGGCGGTGGTGCCCGACCAGCGCCATGCCAACCCGCTGGGAGGCGTACACGGAGGACTGATTGCGTCGCTGGCCGACGCGGCCATGGGCAACGCGGTGCGCTCGCTGGGCATCCGCGGGGTCACGGTGGAATGCGGTGTGAGTTACATGGGAGCGGCCACCATGCGGGACCCGTTGAGGGGAAGGGGACGAGTGGTCAAAGCCGGACACCACCTGGTCTTCGCCGAAGCGGACGTCCTGTCTGGAGAACGCCTGGTCTCGCAGGCCAAAGGGGTGTTCTTCCGCACGGGGGATATCCTGGTGGGGGAATCGGGGCAGTGACGGGCAGTGGCCAACCCACCAGGCAGTTGCTTGACCTGCAGGAGTTCGGGGTGCTCACCTTTCCTGCCACCGCCCACGCCCTGAAGGCAGAGCGGACGCTGAAGGGCGGCGAGAGGGCATTCGTCACCATCCCCACCCCGCGGGAGATCAGTCGCAGCTGTGGGATTGCCCTCAAGGTGTGGCCACAAGAAGCGGAGGCGGTGCGCCAGTACCTGCAGGAGCGGGGGGTCGAGGTGGAGGCAGTCTACCTGGTGGCACGCGACGGCAGGGAAGTGAAGGTGCTGCGGCTGGACGATGGGGCAGGCGCTCATTCAGGCGGCGGCGGAGCGCGTGGTGGCGGGGAGAAGTCCGGAGAGGATTGAGATGGGCAGGCCGTCGGGAGCGGAGGTCGAGTTCGATACCGCGTGCATGCGTGCGCTGTTGGCCCCTGGCGGCGCCCTGTCCCGGGTTATCCCCGGGTACCGCCACCGCCAGGGACAGGAGGACCTCATGCTTCGCGTCGCGGAAGCTCTGGCCGGGGATGAGTTCCTGGTGGCCGAGGCGGGGACCGGCCTGGGCAAGTCGCTGGCCTACCTGTTACCGGCGGTGTTCTGGGCCCGCGCGACCGGGTGCCGGGTGGTGGTCTCCACCCGCACCAGGGCGCTGCAGGAACAGCTCACCCGCCAGGACCTCCCCTCCCTGCGGCAGGCACTCCCCTTCGCCTTCCAGTTCGAACAGGCAAAGGGCCGTGACAACTACCTGTGCCGGGAGCGCCTGCGTGCGTTGCTCAGCCGGGCTTCCGAAGCGGACCCGGAAGTGCAGGCGTTCCTCACCAGGGTGGCGGCGTGGGCTGCCTCTTCGCCCACGGGAGACCGCCAGGAACTGGGGCTGGAGGGGAGGGAGGCCAGCCTGTGGGCGACGGTGGCCTGTGACCGCCGCACCTGCCTGCGGGAGCGGTGCCCTTCCCTGCAGTCGTGTTTTCGGCAGCGACTGGCACGGCGCCTCGAACAGGCAGACATCATCGTGGTCAACCATGCCCTGCTGCTGACCACCGCCCGCCTGGAGAGCGGCGTGCTACCCGCCTTCCGCCACCTGGTCATCGACGAGGCGCATGCCCTGGAGCGGGAGGCCTTCGACAAGTTCGCCCTCGGCCTGGAGGAGGCCGAGGTGAGGGAGTTCCTGAACCGGCTGCTGGCGGTGCAGAGGCGCCGGGCCACCGGGCTGCTGGCGACCTGGCAGTCCCGCTATCCTTACCTCAGAGCGCAGCTGGACGTGGCCCGCGATGCCAGGGAGCGCTGCGCGGAGGCGCTGCAGGAGCTCTTCGCCGTGCTCTCCGCGGTGGCGCGGAGCGGGGAAGGGTCGGCCAGCGTGCGCCTGGCCAGGGGGGCGGAAGACCTCCCCCGGGTGGCCACCGCCCTGTCCAGGTGCCAGGAACCGTTTGAACGCCTGGCCGTCGCCCTGCAGGACGTGGCCCGGGAAAGAGACGGCGACCAGGAGGCCGGCGAACTGCAGGCCGCGGCGGAGACGGCGCGGGAAATCGCCGCTACGGTGCGCGAACTGTGGGAACGGGTGGACGGAGGTGGCGGTGACGAGGTGGTGTGGGTCACCCGCGCGGACGGGCAGGCCAGG
Organism: Syntrophomonadaceae bacterium; assembly: GCA_029907055.1. Classification (GTDB taxonomy): domain Bacteria; phylum Bacillota; class Syntrophomonadia; order Syntrophomonadales; family Syntrophothermaceae; genus JARYMO01. The sequence goes on from JARYMO010000006.1 coordinate 6,218, forward strand.
TCACTGCGGGCCTCCCCCCTGCAGACCGGCATGGCGCTCGAAGAGGCGCTGTACCGGCATCTGGACTGCCTGGTAATGGTGTCGGCCACCCTCAGCGTGAACGGCGACTTCAGCCATTTCCTGCAGCGGCACGGGCTGGCAGGCTATGAGCAGGATCGCCGCCTCTCCTGCATCCGCCGCCCGTCACCCTTCGATTACCACCTGCGCCGACGGGTGTTCGTCGTCAGTGACGTGGTATCCCCCAACCATGCCGGCTTCGCGGCGCAGGTGGCTGACCTGCTGGTGGACCTGGGGCAGGCACTGGCCGGCAATACGCTGGTGCTGTTCACGGCGCGGGGCATGCTGCAGCAGGTGGGGGACGCGGTCCGTCCACGGCTGGAACGCGGTGGTGTGCGGGTGCTGGTGCAGCACGAAGACGGGGATGCGGCCAGCCTGGCGGAGGAGCTGAGGTGGGGGCGTCGCACCATGCTGATGGGGCTGGACACTCTGTGGGAGGGGGTAGACCTGCCAGGAGAGGCGCTCACCTGCCTGGTCATGGTCAGGCTGCCCTTCCGCTCGCCGGCCGATCCGCTGGTGGCAGCCTGGGACGAGCACCTGCGGCAGGAGGGAGAAAATCCCTTCACGCGCCTGCTGTTGCCGGACGCGGTGCTGCGGTTCACCCAGGGGATGGGGAGGCTCATCCGGGCCGAGGACGACTGGGGCGCGGCCGTGGTGCTGGACGCCCGCATGTCGGGCGGGCGGGGAGGACAGGCCTACGGACGCTGTTTCCGCGACTGCCTGCCTGCGGGGCAGCTGGAAGAGGTGCGGCGGGAGGAGCTGGTCTCCCGGGTGCGCGCGTGGATGGAACGCTTCGCCGCCGCGCAGGCCTGACCCGCGGTCATCCCCCGGCGGGGCGGGGCGACCGCCCGGCGCCGTCAGCTGGCGGGACAGGTGGTGGTCATGGTGGTGGCTTCCAGGCGTGCCAGGTCGGCGCGCGAGCCCATGGCGATGACCGTGTCGCCGGCCCTGATGTCCATGTGGGCGCGGGGGCTGACGATGATCTCGTTGCCGCGGATGATGGCCACGATGATGACGTTCGAATCGTCGCGGTTCAGGTTGCGCAGCGTGGTATTGACCAGGCTGCAGCCCTCGGGGATGTGCAGCTCCTCGATCTGCACCTCGATGTTGTGACTGGCAAAGAGGGTGTCGACCAGCTCCACGCTGGCCGGCTTGAGAATGGCGGAGGCCATGCGCTGCCCGGCGATCTGGGCCGGTGCGATGACCCGGTCGGCCCCGGCGCGCTTCAGCTTGTCCACGGTTTCCTGGCGTTCTGCCCGCGCCACGATGTGCAGGGTGGGGTTGAGCGCGCGGGCGGTCAAGGTGACGAACACGTTGTAGGGGTCTTCGGAAAGGGCACTGATGAGCCCCCTGGCCCGCTGGATGCCGGCCTCCAGCAACACCTCGTCCTTGCTGGCGTCCCCCACCATGGCCACGATGCCTTGGGCCTGCAGGTGGGCCACGATGTCGGCGTTCTGGTCAATCAGGACGTAGGGGGTGTTCTCGCTGCGGATGGTTTCCAGTACGCTCAGCCCCACTCTCCCCGCCCCGCACACGATGATGTGGTTGTTCAGGCCCGCAATCTTCTCGCGCATGACATCTCTCCCCATGATCCTGTAGATCTGTGATTCGATGATGATGCTGACGATAGCTCCCAGTGAATAGGCCACCACGCCCACACCCAGCACGATCATCACCATCAGGAAGATGCGGCCGGCCGTGGTCTGGGGAACGATGTCCCCGAAGCCTGCCGTACTCAGGCTGATGATGGTCATCCAGATGGCATCCAGGAAGGTCCACTGTTCGAAGTACATGAGGCCGAGCGTGCAGGCGACGATGACCGCCACCAGGGAGATGAGAGCGGTCACCAACTTGAGTCGCGCTTCCGACAAGCTATCCCTCCCATCCGGCCCGCGGCCGCGGTTGCCTTCATTGTACCTCCCGAGTGCAGGGAAGTGGAAGCCTCGGATGCCTGCAGGCCAGTGGTCCTTGCCTTCGGTCCCGAGTTATGAGAAAATTAGGGACAAGGGTAAGCCGCCGTGGAGGGTAGCGGCTACCCCGAAAATCGCGCAGCGCGTGCGTATTGATGAGCGTAGACTACATCACGCGAGGAGGGTGACGTTGATGAAGACGCGCAGGTGGGTAGCCCTGTTGGTGGCCCTGCTGTTCCTGGTGGGCCTGGCAGGCGGCTCGGCGCTGGCGGCTCCGAAGGCCGGCAAAGGGCTGGAGAACTACCAGGCAGCCAAGGCCAGGGTGCAGGCGCAGGTGCAGGACGAGCAGCAGCAGGAGGAGGAGGCCGTGCAGGCGGGAGCGGTGGGAGCCGGCAGCGGCCAGCACCTTGGTTGGAGCAAGAATGGCAAGGGGCTCATGGAGCAGGACCGCGACTGTGACTGTGACTGTGACCGTGAGCGGGACCGGGAACGCGACCGGGAATGCGACCGGGAATGCCAAGACGGGATCTGCAGTGACGGGAGCAACTGCGACCAGACCTGCCCCGGGTGCGGGCGGGCCCTGGTGGGAGTGATTGTCGAGGATGGTTACGATGACGGTGCCGAAGGCACTCTCACCATCGACCTGGTGGGCTACCGCGGCCAGGTGACCGTCAATTTCGACGAGGATACGGTGTTCCTGGGCAAGGGCAATGCCCCCCTCGAGGATGAGCAGGCGCGCGAGGAGGTGCTGGTAGAAGGGGCACGTGTCCAGGTGCTGGTCGACGAGGGCATGAACGCCCTGAGAGTAAAGGTGCTGCAGGCCTTTCACCCCCTGGGGACAGGCAACGGAGCGCAGCTCGGGGCCCAGGGCCAGGATGACAACGATGACGACGATGACGACAGCGATGACACCACCGGGAAGCCCGGGCGCGGCAAGGGCGCGTATTCCAGGGTCCACCAGATGAGGGCCTGGAAGTAAGACGACCTGGTCATCCACGAGGGACGCCCCAGTCAGGGGCGTCCCTTTTCTTGTGCCCTGGAGGAGGCGAGCCCAGCCGGCTGACTCGGGCGGGCCGCTGCGAGCGCCGTACGTCGAGTAAGTATGACGGGGGCGCGGAATCGTATAATAGATACATGGAAGCGAAGGCTGGCGAAGCCGGGAAGGTGCGGCGCCGTCCCGGCGCCATGGGGGCGACGGGGCCGCGCAGTTGACGGCACCGGAAGCATTGGGGGGTAAACCGGTGAGGATCGAGGTATTCAGGGTGCAGGGTATGAGTTGCATGCACTGCAAGGCGGCCATCGAGAAGGCACTGCAGGCCCTGCCCGGAGTGGCTGAGGCGGAGGTGGACCTGGAGGGGGCCGCGGTGCGGGTGGTATTCGAGGAAACAGCCGTCACGGTGGAGCAGATGAGAGAGGCCATCGAGGAAGTGGGGTACACGGTCACGGCCTGACGCAGCGGCCCCGGTACGCGCGGGCCCGGCCCGGCGGTGCGTTCCAGGATGTGCACCTTCGTGGTAGAATCGTAATATCTCACGCGAGGAGGGTGACATGTTCCGCATCGCCGTGCGAGCGAATTTTGCCGCGGCCCACTACCTGCGCGGCCACCAGGGAGCCTGTGCGGGCATCCACGGCCACACCTGGGAGGTAGAGGTGGTGGTTCGGGGCCGCGGCCTCAATGAACTGGGCATGCTGATGGATTTCGATGAGCTCAAGCAGCTGCTGGGAGCGCGTCTGCAGGAGTATGATCACGCGCTGCTCAACGAGAGGGAGGCGTTCGCTTCCCTCAACCCGACGGCCGAAAACCTTGCCCGCCAGTTGTTCGCGGCGCTGGCGGCAGAGGTGAGGGGTCGGGGTGCCGAGCTGGAGCGGGTGACGGTGTGGGAATCCCCCCGTGCCTGGGCCAGCTACCAGGAAGATGAATCGTAGCGGGACTGGAACCTTGCGGGGCAGGGAGGGGAATCGCGTGGCCGAAGCGTTCGTGGCGGAGATCATGGAGAGCATCCAGGGGGAAGGATTATGGATGGGGTGCCGGCAGGCCTTCGTGCGCCTGTGCGGTTGTAACCTGCGCTGCGCGTACTGTGACACGCGCGGGAGCTGGGGCCAGCACCAGCCCGAATGCCAGGTATACCGTGGGTGGGAGGGACAGGAAACGCTGCAGAGGCTGCCCAATCCGCTGGCAGTGGACCAGCTGCTGGGGCTGGTCGAGGGGTTCAGCGCTCCCTGGGTGGCGGTCACCGGCGGTGAGCCGCTGCTGTGGCCGGCGTTCCTGGGTGAGCTGCTGCCCGCGCTGCGGGCGCGGGGACGCCGCGTCCTGCTGGAGACCAACGGAACCCTGGGGGACGCGCTGGCCCGGGTCGTGCACGAGGTGGATGTCATCAGCATGGACTTCAAGCTCCCCTCGGCGGTGGGGGAGGACCTGCGGGAAACCCATCGCCGTTTCCTCTGCCGGGCGGCGGAACGGGACGTGTACGTCAAGGTGGTGGTGGATGGCGCCACCTCAGACCGGGAAGTACGGGAGGCGGCGGAATGCGTGGCGGCGGTAGACCCGCTCATTCCCCTGGTGTTGCAGCCGGTCAGCCCGCGGGAAGGAGCGGCGGGCGTTGGCCTGGCCCGGCTGGGCGAACTGCAGCGGGTGGCGCTGGACGTGCTGGACGACGTGCGGGTCATTCCCCAGCTGCACCGGTACCTGGGAGCCAGGTGAGGCGGGCGGCACGGGACGCGGAAAGGGGTTCGGCAGGGTGGACATCGAGAAACTGGAACGGGCGGTCGCGATGATGCTGGAGGCCATCGGTGAGGATCCGCAACGGGAGGGGCTGCGCGACACCCCGCAGCGGGTGGCGAGGATGTACGGCGAGCTCTTCTGCGGCCTGCAGCAGGATCCGGCCGACCACCTGGAGGTGTTGTTCACCGAGCAGCACGACGAGCTGGTGCTGGTGAAGGACATTCCCCTGTACTCGATGTGCGAACACCACCTGCTACCCTTCTATGGCAAGGCTCATGTGGCCTACATCCCCCGCAAGGGCAGGATGACCGGCCTGTCCAAGCTGGCCCGGGTGGCGGAGGGGTTTGCCAAGCGGCCCCAGCTGCAGGAACGCCTGACCAGCCAGATTGCCAACGCCATCATGCAGAAACTGCAGCCCTGGGGGGTGGCGGTGGTCATCGAGGCCGAGCACATGTGCATGACCATGCGGGGGGTACAGAAGCCCGGCTCGCTGACGGTGACCTCGGCGGTGCGCGGCATTTTCGAGACCAACCCCGCATCGCGGGCGGAGGTGCTGGCGCTCATCAAGGGCTAACTTGTATTCGCCGGGGCCTTCATCTACAATACAATGGAACAGAAATCCCGGGGATCGGGGGTAGGTGCGTGACGAGGGAAGACGGGGACAAGCTCCGCATGATTGCGCACAAGACCTTTCGTGCCAATGACGAGCTGGTCAGGGTGGTCGACTTTCTCAACAAGACCCTCAAGGACCGCGGGTTGCTCTTCGGGCTGACCAAGGACAGCCGTCAGCAGGAGATGACCATCAACATTTACGAGCTGTGACTCGGGGGAGAAGGATGCCGTGACCAGAGCCATTCGCGAGTTCTTCCAGGAGTTGTTCACCATCGTGGTGATTGCCCTGCTGCTGGCCGTGGTGCTGCGGGTCGGGGTGGTGGAGGGCCGGGTGATCCCTTCCGGTTCCATGATCCCTACCATCCACGAGCAGGACCGGGTGATGGTGTGCAAGTTCATCTACTGGTTCGAGGAGCCCCAGCGCGGGGACATCGTGGTCTTTGAACCCCCCGAAGAACTCGGGCAGAGCGAGGACTTCATCAAGCGAGTGGTCGGGTTGCCGGGGGAAACAGTGGAAGTCAGGGACGGCAAGGTGTTCATCAACGGCAAGGCGTTGGATGAGCCATACATCGCCGAGCCCCCCCAGTACGAGTTCGGGCCGGTGGTGGTCCCCGCCGACAGCCTGTTCGTGATGGGGGACAATCGCAACCGCAGCTTTGACAGCCACATGTGGAACGGGTGGCTGACCCGGGACCACCTCAAGGGCAAGGCCTTCATGATCTACTGGCCGCTCACCCGCGTAATGCTGTTGGAGCGGGAGGTAGGGCTGACGTGAGGGTGCTGCTGACCAACGACGACGGCGTCAATTCGCCGGGCCTGATGGCCCTCAGACGGGAACTGGAGCGTATCGCTACCGTGTTCGTGGTGGCTCCTGACCGCGAGCGCAGTGGTGCCGGGCACTCCATCACCGTCTTCAGCCCCATCATGGCACGCCGCCTGGAGGAGGGCCCGCAGGCGGTGCCGACCTGGGTCATCGACGGCACGCCAGCCGACTGCGTGAAACTGGCTATCAGCGCCCTGGTGAAGGAGCCGCTGGATTTCGTGGTGTCCGGCGTCAACCGGGGGGCGAACCTGGGCCATGACGTGCTCTACTCGGGAACGGTGTCGGCCGCGGTGGAGGGGGTCATCATGGGTGTGCCCGCTCTGGCGGTATCGCTCACCTCGTTCAACTACCACGCCGACTATTCCTTTGCCGCCCGTTTCGTGCGCCTCATGCTGCGTACCCTCCACCGCAAGCGCCTGCAACGGGACGTGGTGCTCAACATCAACGTACCCGACCTGCCCCGGGCCGAGATCCGCGGGGTACGCGTCACCAAGCTGGGCCTCCGCCGCTACCAGAACCTGTTCGAGGAGCGCAAGGACCCGCGTGGAAACACCTACTACTGGCTGGGCGGCGATGTCATCCGCGAGGCGCAGGAGCCGGACAGCGACGTGGCGGCCATCGAGGACGGCTGCGTGTCGGTGACCCCCATCCACTTCGACCTCTCCGATTATCGGCTCATCGAGGAATTCCGCGCGCGGTACGGCCCCTTCCTGGACCTGGTCTAGGAGGGAGGGTGCCCGTGCTCGCCATCAGCCTTTTCGTCAACATACTCGCCTTCTGGTTGCTCTTCAACCTGCCCTGGCTGCTGCGCGACCGGCGGCCGGGGGCGGGCGACCCGCCGCAGCGGCAATGGGCGATGCCGCTGGCGCTGGGGATCGCGCTCACCGTCCTCGATGCCCTGAGGGTCCAGTTCCTGTTGCAGATGGGGGTGCTGGCCGGCCTGGGGGCCCTGATGTACTGGGGGCGGTCTATTTTCTTGCGCCGCTAGATGGGTTATAATTAGTGGGATTTTGAAAACCGTCGCCACGACATGAGGAGGGAACGGAGTGAACGTATACCCCACGGACAAGGTGCGCAACGTCGCGGTCATCGCTCACGGAGGAGCAGGCAAGACTTCACTCACTGAAGCCATGCTGTTCAACACCGGTGCCACCAAGCGCATGGGGAAGGTTGATGAGGGCAACACTGCCTCCGACTTCTACCCGGAGGAAATCAAGCGCAGGATGACCGTCAACACCACCCTGGTGCCCTGCGAGTACCGCGGGCACAAGGTCAACCTGCTCGATACGCCGGGCTTTGCCGATTTTGCCGGGGAGGTCAAGGCAGCCTTGCGGGTGGCGGACGCGGCCCTGGTGGTGGTATCAGCGGCGGCCGGGGTCGAGGTGCAGACGGAGCTGTACTGGATGGAATCCGGTACCATGCCCAAGGTGGTCTTCGTGAACAAGATGGACCGCGAGAACGCCAGCTTCGAGAAGGCCCTGGAGGACATGCGGGCGCGCTTTCCTCAGCCCGTGGTGCCGCTCCAGCTCCCCATCGGGGCGGAGGCCAACTTCAAGGGCGTGGTCGACCTGGTGCGCCGCAAGGCCCTGTACTTCGAAGCAGGGAGCGGCAAGTGCACCGAGGCTGACATTCCCGCCGACATGGCTGGCGAGGTGGAAACATACCGGGAGGCCCTGATGGAGGCAGCCGCCGAGGGGAACGACGAGCTGCTGAACAAGTACCTGGAAGGAGAAGAACTGAGCGACGATGAGATCCGCACTGGCCTGCGCGGGGCGGCGCGCCAGGGGTCCAGCGTGTTCGTCTTCTGCGGCTCGGCCCTCAACAACATGGGCGTGCAGCCGTTGCTGGACTTCATCGTCGACTCCATGCCAGACCCCACGTCGCACCCGGACGCCGGGGGAGACAACCCGGGCAGCGAGGCGCTGGCGGCGCTCGTCTTCAAGACCATTGCTGACCCCTACATCGGCCGCCTCAGTTTCTTGAGGGTCTTCACCGGCACCCTGAAGGCTGACTCAGTGGTCTTCAACGCCAACAAGGAAAAGGAAGAGAAGATCGGCCAGTTGCTGGTGATGAGGGGGAAGGAGCAGTTCCCGGTTCCCGAGCTGCAGGCCGGGGACATCGGAGCCCTGGCGAAACTGTCGGTGACTACCACCGGGGATACCCTGACTGAACGCGCGCGTCCCGTGATGCTGAAGGGCATTGAGTTCCCGCAACCGATGCTGGCGGTAGCCATCGAACCCAAGAGCAAGGGCGATGAAGACAAGCTGAGCAGCGCGCTGCAGCGCCTGCTGGAAGAAGACCCGACCATTTCCACGGAGAAGAACGCCGAGACCCGCCAGACCATCCTGCGCACGCTGGGGGAGAGCCACACCGACATCATCGTGGAGCGCCTCAGCCGCAAGTTCGGGGTGGACGTGGTGGTCAAGGAGATGAGGATCCCGTACCGGGAGACCATCCGGGGCACGGTGCAGGTGGAAGGTAAGCACAAGAAGCAGAGCGGCGGGCACGGACAGTACGGGCACGTCTGGCTGAAGATCGAGCCGCTGCCGGACCAGGAGTTCCTCTTCGAGGAGAACGTGTTCGGGGGAGCGGTGCCGCGCAACTTCTTCCCGGCGGTGGAGAAGGGCGTGCGGGAGGCGATGGCGGAAGGCGTGCTGGCCGGCTACCCGGTGACCAACGTCAAGGTCACGCTCTACGACGGCTCCTACCACTCCGTGGACTCCTCGGAAATGGCCTTCAAGCTGGCCGGCAGCCTGGCCTTCCGCAAGGGCATGGAACAGGCCAAGCCGGTGCTGTTGGAACCCATCATGGACGTTACGGTGGAGGTGCCGGAGCAGTACCTGGGGGATATCATCGGCGACCTCAACAGCAAGCGCGGGCGCGTGCTGGGGATGGAGCCGCAGGGCAAGAACCAGGTGGTCAAGGCGCAGGTGCCGCTGTCAGAAATGGCCCGCTATTCCATCGACCTCAAGTCCATTACCCAGGGACGTGGCAAGTTTACCATGAGCTTCTCGCACTACGAGGAAGTGCCGGCAGGGACGGCGGAAAAGATCATCCAGAAGGCCAGGCAGGAGAGGGAAGAGAAGTAGGTGGAAGCAACAAGTGGGGGAGCGCAGGCTCCCCCCTTCTTGTCTCCCGGGGCTGGGGCGGGCGCTGAGCCCCCACGGGGAAGGCACCAGACTGCGTGCCTCTGCCCGCCCGTACCTGGTGCCGGTCTTCCTGCCGCCGGGGCCAGCGTGGCTGCGGGGTGGCCCCCGGCGCCGCGGGCGCTCAGCGCTCGTCTTCCTCGCACACCCTGAAGTACTCTTCGCGCAGGTCCTCGTAGCGCATGAGGGCCTCGTGGTGCTCGCGCAGGGCTTCGTTAAGGTCGAGGTCGGTGGGGGCCTCCGGTCCTCCCTCCTCCCTGGCGTCCAGCAACTGGCGCACGAGGTTGGCGGCCGCGATGTAGGCGGCCTGGGCAGCAGCCATCTCGTTGGCCAACTCGAGTCGGCGGGACATGCACTCCACTCCTTCCGGCGGGGTTTCCACCCTCCATTCTAGCACAGGCCGGCGGGCAGACCAGCAACACTGCATGTCGTGCGGGGACCTGGCGTGCGCTACAATGGATCTGGGAAGAAGCGGCACCACCGGGCAGTGGAGAGGGGGCGCGGGCATTGGGTGAGAGAGCGGACAGGCGCACGTGGTGGGCAGTCCTGGCGGTCATTGGCCTGGTGCTGGTGGTGAGGCTGGTGATGATCCTCTACGCCGAACGAGAGAACGGAACCCCGGCACCCACACCAGTCCCAGCGTCCCGCCCTGCCCTGCAGGCGCGCGTCGCCACGCGCACGGTGCGGGAGACAAGCCCGGAATACCGGGTGGAGCTGAAGATTCCCGAACTCTCCATCGAGGGCGAAGCGGGGGCGCTGGCCGAGGTCAATGCGGCGCTGGCCGCTCCCCAGCTCCAGCGCCAGCAGGAGCTGCGCCCGGAAGCAGTGCAGTACCACCAGGACATGAAGGAACGCTTCGGCATCGAGCGACCACCCTTCGAACTGGTGTCGGACTTCAAGGTCACCCTGCAGCGCCCGGGGTTCGTCAGCCTGTACACGGATCTCTACGAGTACACGGGCGGGGCGCACGGGGCCACCACGCGGCGCGGCGCTACCGTGGAGCTGGAACAAGCGCGGCTGCTGTCGCTGGCTGACCTCTTCGTGGAGGGGTTCGACTGGAACCAGGCGCTGCTGGGGTCCATCCGCGAACAGATGCAGGCCCAGCCTGACCTGTACTTCGAGGATGCCGCCAGCAAGCTGAGCCGCCTGTCAGCGGAACAGCCCTATTACCTCGAGCCGGGCAATGTCGTGGTGTTCTTCGCCCAGTACGAGCTGGCGCCCTATGCGGCCGGCATCCCGGAGTTCCGCGTGCCCGTCCAGGTGCTGGCTGCGGGACTGCGCCCCGAGGTGCGGGAGGCCCTGTCCAGCGGGGAAGGAGGTGCAGCCGCCCACTGAACGGGCAGAGGTGTGGGACATGACTGGGCCGGGGGCCATCGGCCCTTCCCCCTGGTGCGGCGGCGGGCTGGCCGCCCGGCACCCTCGCGCTACCGGCGCGCCGCCAGGTCGGTGCCAGGAGCCCGCAAGGCCTGGCTCCACGCCTGGTGGACCTGCAGGAAGGCCTGCAGCAGGAGCGAACTGCCCCTGGCCTTGAGCCAGACCAGGTACAGGTCTCGCGCCAGGTCCACGTCTTCCACCTCCAGCCACCTGACCCGGCCGCCCTGCGCGGCTTTTGCTGCTGCCCACAGCGACACCAGGGCCAGGCCCAGCCCCTCTTCCACCGCCGCGATGGTGGCCTCGGTGCTGCCCACTTCCAGCACCACGCGCAGGGTGCGGGAATCGATGCCCGCTTCGTGCAGCCGCTTTTCCAGCATGGTACGGGTCCCCGACCCCTTCTCGCGCCACACCAGCTTCTCACCCAGCGCCTCGGCCAGGGTCACGCTGGTCCGGGCGGCCCACTGGTGGGCCGAGGGCACCACCAGCACCAGCCGGTCGTGGGCGAAGGGCCGGCTCTCCAGTCGGGGATTGCGCGCCGGAGCCCCAATAACTCCCACGTCGAGCTGGTTGTCCAACATCCGGTTGACGGTTTCCTGGGTGTCGCGCACCTCCAGCGTCACCCGCACTTCGGGATATTCCTTGACCAACCTGCCCAGCAGGGAAGGCATGATGTAATTGCCAGGGACCGTGCTGGCGCCCATACGCAGGTGCCCCCTGACCTCGGGGGCACTGAGGTTCATGGCTGCTTCCAGCTGCTGTCCCAGGCTGACCATCTCGCGGGCGTAGCGATAGAAGATCTCGCCCGCGTCGGTGAGCACCATCCGGTTGCCCACCCGCTGCAGCAGCGCAGCGCCACAGGCTTCCTCCAGCGCTTGCAGGTGCTTGCTGGCGGCGGACTGCGTCATGAACAGTTCGCGGGCCGCAGCGGACACGCTGCCCTTCTCAACGATCTTGACGAAGGTAGTCAGCTGGCGAAGGTTCACGGTGCTCGCCTCCATGTCCTCTCACTCTCCCCACCACACCGCCGGTGCTGGCCGTGTCCGTACCCGTCACCCGCAGGGAGGAGAAAGGGATTATGCCATAATAGAATAGGCCGCCGTTGGATTCGCGCAGAAACTGTCATGATTCACGCCCCGCCCAATCGGCTATAGTGAGAGCGGGGGGCTGGCTACGTCCAGAATAGCCCACATTCCACATGGGAGCAAGAGCGCAGGGGCAGCGGACAGAAACCGGGGGGCGGGAAGGGTCCGTGGCGCCGCGCTCTGCGCGGCTGAGGCCGGGCGCCAGCCGGAGTGCGTGCCGCGTCCCCAGCGGCCGCGCCCGCCGAACACCGTGGCAGAGGGCAGGCCCCGTGAAGCAGGTCCGGAGCGGTTCGCAGCGGAGTCGGGCGGGCCGGGGCGGGTGTGCCGCCCCTGGGCGCCCGTGCACAGGCGAGGAGGGATGGCGTGAAGGTCATCTACCTGGACAATGCAGCCACGACCTACCCCAAGCCGGAGT
>JARYMO010000266.1 GCA_029907055.1 Syntrophomonadaceae bacterium
GCGGCGCGTGGCATCGGCATCCGCCAGGTCAGCCTTGTTCAGCACCCGCACCACCGGCTTGCCCCTGACCAACTCGGGCAGGTCGGGGTTGGCGGTGGAGACCGGGGCCCGGGCGTCCACCACCTCGATGACCACGTCCACCAGCTCGGCCTGTTCGCCGATCTCGCGCCGGGCCCTCACCATGTGCCCCGGGAACCAGTTCACCGTCATGCCTTCACCCCCTGCCGGTCCGCAAAAGAAAAGGCTGGTTACACCAGCCTGTATCCCCTGTGTCTCCCCACTGCCTATGTCGTGGTCTGGTAGGCCCTCTTCTCCTTGACCCTGGCCTTCTTGCCGATGCGTTCGCGGAGGTAGTACAGCCTGGCGCGGCGCACCTTGCCCCGGCGCACCACTTCCAGTGCGCTCACCCGGGGCGAGTGCAGCGGGAACGTCCGCTCTACCGCCACCCCGTACGAAATGCGGCGCACGGTGAACGTGGTGCTCAGGCCGCCGCCCCGGCGGCGGATGACGATGCCTTCGAAGGTCTGAATGCGCTCGCGGGACCCCTCGACCACCTTCACGTGAACCTTCACGGTGTCGCCAGGACGGAAATCCGGAAGGTCGGTCCTCATCTGTTCCTGCTCGATGGCCCGAATGATATCCTGCACGGTCTCAACCTCCCTTCCCGCCTAGGTGTTCATGCATCCCTGCCGGTGCAGCGGACCACCCGTTATCACGAGTCGAATTATAGCATACCTCTTCCCCCTGCTTCAACCGCGACTGCCGCCCCCGCCCTGCCGGCCGCGGGCGGCTCGCGGCAGGCGAGGGGCAGCCAGGGCGCTCCCGCCGCTGCAGGCATGACCGCCTAGCGGCTGGCGGGGTCGCTGAGCAGGCGGTCCAGGATGATGGCGACCGCGCTGCGCACCGAGAGGTGGTTGTAGGTGCCCACGGCAGCAATCGGCTCCAGCACCAGGTCGGCCGCCGCCATCACCTCCGGCGCCAGCCCCCACCCGGTCCCGAACACCAGCAGGTAGGAGCTCCCCGGCTCCTGCAGCCGGCGCCGCATCTCGGCGTAGCCGATGCTGTTGGGGTAGGGACGGGCATCAGTGACCACCACCAGCGGGTCAGCCCCGCTGGCCTCGCGCACCCAGGCCCGGGCCTCCTCCAGCGAGGCCAGCAGGTGCAGGCGTTCGAAGGCTTCGCTGCGGTCGGGGTTGTAGGCGGCGCCCCCGCCTCGCTGCCAGTAGGAGAGGATGCGCATCACCAGCTCGCGCTGCGCGGGCAGCGGGTGGAGCAGCAGGAAGCCGTCCACCTCGAAGGTGCGAGCCGCGCGGGCGATGTCGTGAATATCCAGGTTGGTGACTGAACTGGTGATGACCTCGAGGCGCTTGTTGAGCACCGGGTGGTGCGCCAGCGCCAGGTACAGGGCGGCAGCGCGCATCAGCGACCGCCTCCCGGGGGGCCGAAGAGCAGCTCTTCCAGCACCTGCCGCTCCTCGGCGTCGTAGCTCCTCTGCAGCAGCAGGTCAGGGCGCTTGAGCAGGGTGCGCAGCAGGGACAGCCTCAGTCTCCAGCGCCGGATGGCCTGGTGGTCCCCCGACAGCAGGACCGGCGGCACCTCCATTCCCGCCACCACCCGCGGCCGGGTGTACAGCGGGTGCTCCAGCAGCCCGCGGCTGAAGGACTCGCCGGCGTGCGAGGCCTCCGACCCCAGCACCCCGGGGATCAGCCGCACCACGGCATCGGTAACCGCCATGGCCGGGATTTCTCCCCCCGTCAGCACGAAATCCCCCAGGGAGATCTCCTGGTCGATGAACCGGCTGCACCGCTCGTCGATGCCCTGGTAATGGCCGCACAGCAGCACCAGGTGGGGCCGGCGGGCCAGCCGGGCCACCAGCGGCTGGGTGAGCACCTCCCCCTGCGGCGACAGGTAGACCACGTGGCCGTCGTCGCCGCGCACGGCCTGCAGGGCGGGTATGATGACGTCGGCCTTCATCACCATGCCCGCCCCGCCTCCAAAGCCATAGTCATCAGCCTGGCGGTGGGGGCCGGTGGCCCAGTCGCGCAGGTCGTGGACCTCGATGGTCACCAGCCCCCGCTCGCGCGCCCGCCGGATAATGCTGCTGGAGAAGGGCGAAGTAAACATCTCCGGGAACAGGGTCAGAATGTCAACCCGCACCGTCCGCGTCCTCCTCGGGGAGCAGGCCCGGCAGCAGGCGCACCTGCACCCGCCCGCCGGCCACGTCGATCTCCAGCACCACGTCCCTGATGGCGGGGATGAGCACCTCGCCGTAGCGCTCTCCGCGCACCACGTACACGTCGTTGGCACCGGTATGCAGGACATCGCTCAGGGTCCCCAGCAGGCCCCGCTGCTGGTCGTACACCGCCAGGCCCCGCAGCTGGAACACGTAGTAGCAGTCCTCGGGCAGCGGCTGCACCTCGGCCTCCGTCACCTGCAGCGG
>JARYMO010000267.1 GCA_029907055.1 Syntrophomonadaceae bacterium
GATGCCACCGCCCTGTTGCTCATCCCCGGTCCCGGGCTCAACCTGCGCAGCATGGAACAGCTTCCGCACACCTACATCATCGACGGGGCCATCGATTTCCGCGGCCGGGAAACGCGCAGCCTGGACGAGGGGCAGGTGGAAGCGGCCGCCGCGGCGGCGGTCGAGCAGGGGATATCCAGGGTGGCGGTAGTGGGAAAATTCTCCCAGCGCAACAACAGCCACGAGCGCCGGGCCAGGGAACTCATCACCGGCCTGTTCCCCGCCCTGCAGGTGGAACTGGGGCACGAGGTCTCCGGCCAGCTGAACTTCCCCCGCCGGGCGGCGACTACCTACTATACCGCCATGACCCGCGACCGCTGGAGCCGCTTCGCCGATGCGGTGGAAGCCGCGGTCCGCGCCCGGGGAATCGTTGCCCCCATCGACATCCTCAAGGCCGACGGAGGTACCATGCCGCTGGCGGTGTCCCGCCGCTACCCGTGCGAAACGGTGTTCTCCGGTCCTGCCGCCAGCGCCATGGGGGCCTTCGCGCTCACCATGGACCGGCAGACGTCGGTAGTGGTCGACATCGGCGGCACCACCTCCGACCTGGCCCTGATACTGGAAGGCAAGCCCCTGCATGCCTCTAAGGGGGCGATGATTGGGGGCCGCCTCACCCACGTGCGCTCCTTCGCGGTGCGCTCCATCCCGCTGGGCGGGGACAGCGCCGTGCGCTGGCAGGGCGGGCTCACGGTGGGGCCGGACCGCCAGGGGGTGGCGGCGTGCTTCGGAGGGCCGCTGCCTACCCCTACGGACGCGTTCAACCTCCTGGAGGGTGGCCCGCTGGGAGAGGTGGAGCGGTCCCGGGCGGCGCTGGCCCAGGTGGCGGCGGCCGCTGGCCTGACCCCTGAGGCAGTGGCAGGGTTGGTGGTCGACCAGGTGGTGGGGCACCTGGTGTGGAACGTACGCGACATGTTTGCCTCCTGGGAGCAGGAGCCGGCCTACCGGGTGTGGGAGATCGTGAACCGCCGCAAGGTGAGCCTTGACCGGGTCATCGGCATCGGAGCGGCCGCCAGCGCTTTCGTGCCTGAACTGGCTCGCCGGCTGGAGTGTGCCCCCTTCATCCACCGTTACTCGGGGGTGGCCAACGCCCTGGGGGCGTGCGTGGCCCGGCCCACCCTCTCCCTGCACCTGCACGCAGATACCGAGCGCGGGACCTATGCCCTGGACATTGATGGCATCAGCGGCTCCGCTGCCGGGCTGAGGCAGCTGGCCGACGCCCGCCAGCTGGCGGAACGCCACCTGCTGGAGCTGGCGCGCGCCCGCGGCATTGAGTCCTACGCTTCCCACCGCGAGGTCTTCCTGGAAGAGCAGTTCAACGTCATCCGGGGATGGAACACGGTGGGCAAACTGTTCGATGTGGGCGTGCAGATCGCGCCCGGCGTCATCGACGAGTTCAAGGGGGTGCCAGCATGAAGCCGACGGGTATCGTCTTCTTCCCTGCCTTCGACTGGGCCATCTCGCCCACCCACCCGGAACGCGAGGAGCGCCTGCTGTATACGCGCGACCAGCTGTTCGAGGAGGGCATCATGGATCTGCCGCAGATCCGCGAGTACCAGCCCCGGCTGGCCCTGCCCAAGGACATTGCCCGCGTCCATTTCTGCGTGCCCACCATCGAGGCACAGATTACCGAAGCCCACCGCATCTCGTGTGGGGGCGCGCTGGTGATGGCGGATGCCTTCATGTCGGGTGAGGTGCGCAATGCCTTTGCCCTGGTGCGCCCACCTGGCCACCACTCGATGCGGGTGACCCATGGCAACCGTGGCTTCTGCAACATCAACAACGAGCCCATCATGATCGAGTACCTGCGGCGCAAGTACGGGGTCAAGCGGGTGGCCATCGTGGACACCGACGTGCACCACGGGGACGGCACCCAGGACATCTACTGGCACGACCCCGACGTGCTGTTCATCTCCTTCCACCAGGACGGGCGTACCCTCTACCCGGGCAGTGGCTTCACCGACGAGATCGGTGGCCCGCTGGCGCTGGGTACCACCCTCAACGTTCCGTTGCCGCCCGGGACCACCGACGAAGGCATCCACTACGTGCTGGACCACCTGGTGCTTCCGGTGCTCAAGGAGTTCGCCCCGGAGGTGGTGGTCAACTCGGCGGGCCAGGACAACCACTACAGCGACCCGCTGGCCAACATGCGCTTTTCCGCGCGGGGCTACGCGGTGCTCAACGAGAAGCTGGCCCCCGACATCGCGGTGCTGGAAGGCGGGTACTCGGTGGAAACCGCCTTACCCTACGTCAACATGGGCATCATCATGGCCATGGCGGGCATCGATTACTCCAATCTCTACGAACCGGACTACCGGGAAGGGCAGTTCGTTGAACGGCCGGAACGGTTGCGGCAGTTGCAGCAGATGGTGGATGAGCTCACCGGGGT
>JARYMO010000007.1 GCA_029907055.1 Syntrophomonadaceae bacterium
CGCCTCCTCGACCATGTGGCGCAGGTTCCACACGATGCGGTCGTGCGACTCCCGCCACACCACGTCGTTGGTGCCGCCCATGATGACCACGTGGGTGGGCCGGGCCTCCAGCACCTCGCGCGGGAAGCGGCGCACCATGTCGGTAGTGGTGTGGCCATTGACCCCGCGGTTGATGACCTCGTGCTCCGTCTCCTCCGCGATGCGGTTCACCCACGACACCGCGGGGCCGAACGGGAATCCCCAGGTCAGGCTGTCCCCGATACACACGATGCGACTCACGGTCTCTCCTGCCTCCCTTTCGCCGGGTCAGTCATCCTCAGGCCAGCAGCCGGAAGCGTCCGTCCTCCCGCTCCACCCGGTGCTGCCGCTCCAGCCGCTCCAGGTGCTTGGTCAGCATCATCTTCTCCCAGAACTCGTGGAAGGGATCGGGCAGGTCGGGGTGCACGATGCCCAGCCGCGCGAGTTCGTCCAGGCTGCGGGGCACCTGCAGGGCTGCCAGCAGGCGCTCCTCGCGCTGGCATATCTTCGACAGGAAGGCATCGCAGGCCTCCTCGATGCCCTCCGTGAGCAGGCGGCGGTGGCAGCTGACCAGGATGCGCGGCCGCAGTTCGCGGATGCGCCGGATGGAGGCGATGAAATCGTCCAGGTTGGAGAGGTAGCTGCCGTACCAGGGCCCGAAATCGATGAGGTCGATGTCACCCGAGAAGAGCAGCCCCTCGCGCTCGAAGAAGTACACGCAGTGGCCCGGCGTGTGTCCGGGCGTGTGCATGACGGTGGCCGAGGTGGTCCCGAAGTCGATGACCTCCCCCTCCTGCAGCGTGCCATCGATAGGCTTGACGCGCGGGCTGACATCGGGGAAGTCCGGGTCGGGCCGCTCCCTGCGCACCCTCTCTGCCAGCTCGTGGCGGGGAACCCCCATCAGTTCCTGCCACAGGTGGGCGCCGTTGAAGTAGTGGTAGGCCTCCACCGATTCCATGGCCGGCAGGTCGAGGGGGTGGATGAAGGAGCGCGCCTGCGCGAACTGCTCGTGTCCATGGGTGTGATCCGGGTGGTAGTGGGTGTACAGCACCATCTCCACCGTCGCGGTGTCCAGGGCCGCGAAGGAGCGCACTCCCGCCCCCGTGTCCACCACCGCCTTGACCCGGTCGTCGATGAACAGGCAGTGGCAGTAGGGGTAGGCCGCTTTGCCCTGCGCCCGCACCAGCTTGATAGGACCAATGATATCCACCAGCACCTTCCTGACCCCCCTCTCCCCGGTCCGGGGGTGGGCCCGTGCCCTCCTCCTTCCCTCGACACCCGCCGCCGCCGGGCGGCTAGGCAGCCGGGGCCTCTACCACCTGTCGCATCTGCCGCAGCACGTCACCCAGCCGGTTGATGTTGTCCCCGTAGCCAGCCCAGTTCCCTGCCTTGAGCGCGGCCTGGGCCTGGTCGTAGAGTTCCTGCGCCTGCTGCAACAGCCCGGCCACCGTGGCCCCGGGGGCTGCCTCGCCGGGCGGGGGCTGTTCGCCTTCGGTGGGGAACAGCCGCGCCAGGCACTGGTCCAGCCGCTGCTCCATCACCACCTGGTCGTCGTAGACGGCGATGACCCGCCGCAACTCCGGGATCTGGCTGGCCTCCGCCTGCAGGTAGAGCGGCTCCACGTACAGGATGGACTGCTTGATGGGAATGACCAGCAGGTTGCCGCGTGCCGCCTGCGAGCCGCGCTGGTCCCACAGCGTGAGCTGCTCGGAGATGCGCGCGTCCTGGTTGATGCGCGACTCCACCTGCATGGGGCCGAAGACCAGCCCCTGCTTGGGGAAATTGTACACCAGCAGGCGCCCGTAGTTGTCCCCGTCGCTGCGCGCCCCCAGCCAGGCGATCATGTTCTGCTTCCTGGCCGGCGTGTAGGGCAGCATCAGCACGTACTCGGGGCTGGCCTCCCCGGGCAGGCGCATCACGATGTAGTAGGGCTGCATGGGGGTGCGCTGGTTGTCCAGCAGCTCCTCGGGGATGTTCCACTTGTCTTCCTTATTATAGAACACCCGCGGGTCCTGCATGTGGAAGGTGGCGAACATGCGGGCCTGGACGGTAAAGAGGTCCACCGGGTAGCGCAGGTGCGCCCGCAGGCCGGGCGGCATCTTCTCCAGCGGCTGGAACAGGCGCGGGAAGATGGCCGCGTAGCAGCGCACCAGCGGGTCCTCGGCATCCGCCACGTAGTAGGTGGTCTCGCCGGTGTAGGCATCGACCACCACCTTCACCGAGTTGCGGATGTAGTTGACGCGGCTCCCTTCTACCGGCGTCGAGTAGGGGTACATGTCGCTGGTGGTGTAGGCGTCCTGCACCCACACCAGCCGACCGTCAAGGATGACCACGTAGGGGTCTTCGTCGTAGGACAGGAAGGGGGCGATGTGCCGGGTGCGCCCGGCAATCGTGCGGTGGAACAGCACCCGGCTGTCAGGGGTGATGTCCTCCGACAGCAGCATGCGGTAGTCACCGAACACCCACGCCAGCACCAGCTTGCGGGCGAAGGACCCCACCCGCACCCCGCTCTCGGCCTGGTAGGTGGTGTACACGTTCTGGTCCCCCGAGGGGTAGTCGAACTCCTGCGTCCTGGTGTTGACGAACACGTAGGGGGTGGTGGACTCGCCGAAGTAGATCTCCGGCCGCGTCACCTTGAGGTCGGTAGTGAAACGGGGCGGGATGTCCTTGATGAACAGCAGCGGCAGGCCCTCCTGCGCCACCTCGTTGACCGGGCTGACCGCCACCCCGTAGCCGTGGGTGTACTTCAGGCGCTGGTTGATCCAGGTGCGCGCCTGCTCTGGCAGCTTGTCCTGCGACAGCTCGCGCGCCGCCACCATCACCTGGCGGTACTTGCCGTCGATGACGTAGCGGTCGATGTCCACGTCGTTGAAGGAGTAGTAGAGGCGGATCTCCTGGATCTCCTTGTACGTCTTCAGGAGCTGCTGCCAGTCCCACAGGCGCACGTTGCGGATGGTGTCCTCTTCCTCCGCGATGTCCTCGGCGGTGAGTGCATAGCTGACCTCGAAGGGCTTGTTCTCGATGCGGTCGAGGCCGAAGGCCGCCCGCGTGAAGGCGATGCTGTGCCGCAGGTAGGGCTCCTCCAGGGCAAACTCGTTGGGCTCCACCGACAGCTTCTGCAGCAGGTAGGGGTAGATGCCGCCCATCCCCAGCGCCACCAGCAGCCAGGCCGCCAGCCCGGCCGCCACCCAGGTCACCCGGCGCAGGAAGAAGTTGAGCACCACCACCGCCGCCACCAGCAGCACCACCACCACCAGCGCCTGCAGGGCCACCAGGCGGGCATGGATGTCGGCGTAGCCAGCGCCGAACACCACTCCTCCCGGCGAGAACAGCAGGTCGAACTGCGCCAGCCGGTATCCCCAGGCCTTGAGCAGCAGGATGAGCACCAGCAGCGCCGCCAGGTGGCGCTTGGGCCAGTCGAATTCCTTCCACTCGGCGATCAACGAGGGCAGGTCAGTCCCCAGCAGGTAGGTACCGGCCACCAGCAGCAGGGCGGTCACCAGCGTCCCCATCAGCAGGGAGTAGAGCAGCCGGTACAGCGGCAGGGTGAACACGTAGAAGGCGATGTCGCGCCCGAACAGGGGGTCGGCCTGGCCGAAGGGCACCGCGTGCAGCCACTGCTGGACGCGCATCCACTCGCTGCCCGCGACGGCGCCGATGACCAGCGCCACCAGCGCCCCCAGACCCAGCGCCAGCCAGCGCGCCTGCCGGCTGCGCAGCAGGCGCTGCCCCGGCAGTTCCGGCTCCAGGTAGATGATCTCCCGCCCTTCCTCGCTCACCGCCGGTCCCGGCGGCTCCGCCGCCTTGCGCAGGGCCAGGCGCAGGTTCCCCCACAGGAAGAGGAAGGCCAGCAGCGTGACCAGCGTCTGGATGCCCAGCCGGCTGAGCAGCGCGGTGGTGAACACCGACTGGTAGCCCAGCGACTGGAACCACAGCCAGTCGACGTACAGCCGGGCCACGGAGGACAGCAGGCCCAACCCTACCAGCAGGGCCGCCAGCCACACCCATCGCTTGCTCCGGTGCTCGTTCATCGCGCGCCCTCCTTACATCCCCTCGTCCCGCCCCGGCCGGGATGGGTCTTCCTCCCGGTAGAGGTCCTTCAGCAGCGTCTCCTTGCGCAGGCTGCGGCACCCGCAGCCCGGCTGGCGCGGGGCACGGCGCAGCACCTCCAGCAGGATGCGCCCCAGGTGGGCGCTCTCGCGGTAGAAGATGTCCTCCAGCTCCGCGTGCTCCCACGGGCCCACCACTCCCTCGGCATGGTTGACCACCAGGTACACGCCGGCGTAGCAGGCGCCGATCTCGCGGGCCAGGTAGACCTCGGGGGCCAGGCTCTGCCCCACCAGGTCCGCCCCCGCCAGCCGCAGCAGCCCCACCTCGGCCGGACTCTCGAAGTGGCGGCCGTCGGTCACCGCGTACACCCCCCGGTCGAAGACGCGGAAGCGCCCCGCCTTCTCTGCTTCCTGCACCGCCAGGGCCCGCAGCTCCGGGCACAGCGCGTCGCGCATCACCAGCAGGTAGCGCCCCTCCAGCTCCACGTCGCGGCGCATGGACTGGTCGAGGTAGTCGTGGGGGACGACCAGGTCGCGCGGCCTCAGCAGGTGGTTGACCGCCCCCACCCCGCCTTCCCCCAGCACCCTGCGCACGCCGGCCTCGCGCAGCACCCAGAACACCTGCTGCGAGGCCTGGCGCCGCGTGACCCCCCTGCGCCAGCCGTGCATGCGGCAGGCCAGCACCGTGCGCGGGCCGTCCTCCCCTTCCAGGCGGAAGCAGGTGAAGGGAGGGCTCTCCCCGAAGGGGGTGGCGAAGCAGAGGTCCCGCTGCAGCACCTGCACCCCCGGGGCCTCCAGCCCCTCGGGGAAGCGCAGCGAGTGGGTGCCTGAGCCCCCTATGAATCCGAATTCGCTCGCCGGGACTTGCATGGAAGCCTCAGTCCTCCGTAAATACTCTCAGCAGGCGGTAGGCGGTATCGCGCTGCGCGGGCACCTTGCCCGCGGCGCGGATGAGCCCCACCATTTCTTCCAGGCTCATGCGGTAGGCCACCCCCGCCGCCCGCACCACGTTCTCCTCGATCATGATGCTGCCCAGGTCGTCGGCCCCGAACCACAGTGACAGCTGCCCGACCTGCGGTCCCTGGGTCACCCAGGAGCCCTGGACATGGGGCACGTTGTCCAGGTACAGCCGGGCCAGCGCCAGCATGCGCAGGTACTGGGCGCTGCTCACCGGCGCCCCCCGCAGCTCGTTGTTGCCCGGCTGGTAGGTCCACATGATGAAGGCGCGAAACCCACCGCTGCGGTCCTGCAGCGCGCGGATGGCCCGCAGGTGGGCGATGCGGTGCTCCAGGCCTTCGCCCAGACCCAACACCATGGTGGCGGTGGTGGGCAGCCCCAGGGAGTGGGCCTCCTCCATCACCCGCAGCCACTCCTGGCTGGCCAGCTTGGCCGGGCTCACCCGCCCCCGCACCTCGTCGTGCAGGATCTCCGCCCCGCCCCCGGGCAGCGAGTCCAGCCCCGCCGCCGCCAGCCGCTCCAGCGCCTGCCGGGTGGTGAGGCCGGAGAGGCGGGCGATGTGCGCCACCTCCGGCGCCGTCAGCGAGTGCACCGTCACCGGGTACCGCTGCTTGATGCCGCGGAACATCGCTTCGAACCAGGTGATATCCAGTGCCGGGTGCAGTCCCCCCTGGATCATGACCTGGGTGGCCCCCAGCGCCAGCGCCTCCTCGATCTTGGTGTGCAGCTCCCGCTCGCTGAGGACGTAGGCGTCGTCCGCTCCCTCCTCGCGGTAGAAGGCGCAGAAGCGGCAGCGGCAGGAGCAGATGTTGGTGTAGTTGATGTTGCGATCGATGATGAAGGTAACCGGGCGGCCCGGGTGGAGGCGTTCGCGCACCCGGTTGGCCGCCTGCCCCAGCTCCAGCAGGTCGGCCTCGCGGTACAGGCGGGCCAACTCCTCCTCGCTCATCCGCCTGCCGGCCGCCACCTCGGCCAGCAGGGCGTTCATGGCGTGTCTCCCACGAATTCCAGCGCCGGCACCTCGTCCAGCGCGCCGATGTTGACCGCCTCGCGGTAGTAGGTCAGCAGGCCCTCCTGCTGGCGCCGGTCGAAGTCGAAGCGCAGGCTGGTGAAGTACTGCTGCAGGTATTCGGGGCTGAAGACCTCCCACTCGGCCGCCTTGGCCGCCACGTCGGGCAGGTTCTGCAGGCTCAGGTGCATGGACTCGGTCAGGGCCCGCTTGACCGCCAGCACCTGCTGGGGGAAACGCTGCCAGTACTCCCGCCGCACCGCCCACACCGCGAACACCATGGCCTGGCCGGTCCAGTCCTTCCACTCCCGCCCCAGGTCGTACACGTTGGCCTGCCCGCGCAGCTCGTAGTGGGCGCGCAGCGCCTCGTCCCCGATGAGCAGCGCGGCGTCCGCTTCCATCAGCATGGACCCCAGCCGCGGGGGCGACACGAAGTACTCGGGGGCCGCCTTGTAGCGGCGCGCCAGCAGGATGCGCAGCAGCACCTGCGAGGTGGCGGAGGTGTTGGTCAGCGCCACCCGGCGCCCGTCCAGCCGCTCGATGGGCACCTTGGACACCAGCACGATGCTCATTACCTCGCCGTCGCAGCTCACCGAGATGTCCGGCAGCAGCACCAGCTCCCGGAAATGCCGCGCGTACTCGATGGAGGGGATGGGGGCCAGGTCCAGCAGGTTGTCGGCCAGCATCTGGTTGAGTTCCTTGGGGGTGCCCTTGCGCAGCTCCATGTCCAGCAGCACCCGGTTCTGGATCAGGCCATAGTACAGGGGAAAGCAGTTGATGAACTGGATATGCCCTACTCTCGGTCGCACGTCTCTCTTCCTCTCGTGGGGCGCCCGGCGCCTCGCCGGTTCACCCTTCAGGGTCGAAGCGCTGCACCACGCGGTACACGGTGTCGCGTTCCACCGGCACCCAGCCCGCCTCGCGGATCAGGCGCAGCAGTTCCTCCTTGGCGATGCCCACCTCGGTGGTCGCTCCCGCCGCGTGGGTGATGCGCTCCTCCACCACCGTGCCGTCCAGGTCGTCCACCCCGAATTCCAGCGACACCTGGGCCACCGGGATGCCCAGCATGATCCAGAAGGCCTTGATATGGTCGATGTTGTCCAGCACCAGCCGCGAGACGGCCAGCGTGCGCAGGTCTTCCACCGCGCTGGTGCGGCGCAGGTGGCTCATGGCCGTGTTCTCGGGGTGGAAGGGAAGCGGGATGAAGGCCTGGAATCCCCCGGTTTCATCCTGCAGCTCCCGCAGCGCCAGCATGTGGTCGATACGGTCGGCACGGCTCTCGATGTGCCCGTACAGCATGGTGCAGTTGGTGCGCAGCCCCAGTTGGTGGGCGGTGCGGTGCACTTCCAGCCACTGCGCGCTGGTAGCCTTGCGGGGACAGGTGGTGACCCGCAGCTCGTCCTTCAGGATCTCCGCTCCCCCGCCCGGCAGCGAGCCCAGGCCGGCATCCTTCAGGCGCAGCAGCACCTCCCGCACTGGCAGGCCGGAAATGTCGCTGAAGTACTGGATCTCCACCGCCGTGAAGGCCTGGATATGGATGCCGGGGAACTCCCGCCGCAGGGCGCCCACCACCTCCAGGTAGTACTCGAAGGGCAGCTCCGGGTGCAACCCGCTCACCACGTGCAGCTCGGTGATGTTCAGCGGCAGGGCTTCGCGGGCCAGCCGCACCGCCTCCTCCACGCTCATCACGTAGGCCCCGGCATCGCCCGGGTCCTTGCCGAACGCGCAGAACTTGCAGCGCGACACGCACACGTTGGTCAGGTTGAGGTGGCGGTTGACGTTGAAGTAGACCTCGCGCCCCGTGCGCGCCCGCTTCACCTCCCGCGCCAGCGCCCCCAGTTCCAGCAGGTCAGGGTGCTCGAAGCAGTACAGCCCCTCCTCGCGGTCCAGCCGCTGCCCCGCCCGTACCTTCTCGCAGATGCCCTCCCACCGTGTGGCCATGCTCATCCTCCCGTGCCTTGATGTGGCGTCCCCGTTACCCACTACTATACCAGAAGCGCGCCGCCAACGGGCGGGCCCCCGGCCCGCTTTCCTCACCCCGTCGCCAGCACCAGGGAGCGCAGGCGGTTGAGGGCGGCGGCGGTGTCCAGCAGCCGCGGGCGGGCCAGGTCGCCCGGGTGCCCGCGCCACAGGGCCACCGCCTCCAGCCCGCCCGCCTCCAGGTCGGCCCAGGCCAGCTCCAGCACCTCCGGCAGCGCGCGCCGCCCGTCCAGGTAGCGCCCGCAGTGGTTGAGCAGGCAGGCGATGGCCCGCGCCTGGCTGGGGTCCACCACCTGCTCCACCGCCCCGATGTCGATGCTGGCATGGCCCAGGATGATGGTCTCGGTGCCCCTCGCCTCCACCTTCAGGCGCTCGCCGCGCAGGGGGTTGAGGCTGGCCGGCAGCGGCACCCGCCGCCCACCGCAGCGCAGTCCCCCTGCCGCCTCCCGTTGGCGCCCGCTGGGCAGCAGGCGTGCCACCTCGCGCGCCGCCGCCGTCACTTCGCGCGGCTGGTAGGCATCCATCATGATGACCGTGTCTGCCACCTCGAAGTAGTCACCCGCCCCGCCCATCACCAGCACCGTCGACACCCCGTGCTCCTCGTACAGCTGGCGCACGCGGTCGATGAAGGGAGTGATGGGTTCGCGCTCCTTGGCCACCAGCCGCTGCATGCGGGCGTCGCGGATCATGAAGTTGGTGGCGCTGGTATCCTCGTCCAACAGCAGCACCCGCGCCCCGGCTTCCAGCGCCTCCATGATGGACGCCGCCTGCGAGGTGCTGCCGCTGGCGTTGTCGGTGGTGAAGCGGGCAGTGTCCTGCCCCAGGGGAAGGTTGTCGACGAAGGGACGGATGTCCACTCCCTGCACCGCGCGCCCGTCCTCGGCGCGGATCTTCATGGCCTGCTCCACCACCACCACCCACTCGCGCCCGTCGCCGCGCAGGTGGTTGTAGACCCCCCGCTCCAGCGCCCGCAGCAGGGTGCTCTTGCCGTGGAAGCCGCCGCCCACGATGAGGGTCACCCCGGCGGGGATGCCCATCCCCCTCACCTCGCCGTGGTGGCGGGTGGCAATGCCCACCTCCAGGCTGGGCGGGGACACCAGGCGCACCGCCCGGCCTTCTTCCAGGGGCAGGTCGCTCACCCCGCTGCGCCGCGGCAGCACCGCCCCGTTGCCGACGAAGGCCACCAGCCCCCGTCGCTCCAGCTCTGCCCGCACCAGGTTCTGGTCCTCGAACAAAAGTACATGGTCAGTAAGCACTTGCTTAGTCCAGCTGCGTGCGCGCAGCGTGGCCTTCACTGCCGCCTCCAGGTCGCCGGTCAGCATCTCTTCCGCCTGGCGCCCCAGCACCCGGCGGCCGGCGGCCGGGAGGCCCACCGACAGGCGCGCTTCTACCCCGCGCTCGCTCACCCGCACCGCGGTGCGGTCCAGCACCTGCTGCCCACCCGCGTCGACCTGGATGAGACCGCTGCGGCCCGAACCCCGTGCCCCTCCTGCCTGCCGGCGCAGGGCCCGCGCCAGGCCGCGCGCCAGCAGGTCGCCCAGGGCTACCCGCCGTTCTGCGCTCTTCCACAGCTCGGGCGGGAAGTCGGCTACCCCCATGTCCACCCGCGCCCTCACCCGCGAGGGGGCCGCGAAGGGGTCGCCCTGCACGTGGTCCACTATCAGCGTCCAGGTGCCCATGTCGTACTCGCCGCGGATGTCCTGGTAGGCCTTGTAGCCCGCCCCGTCGATGCGGCGCAGGGTCCTCACCAGGTGTTCCCTGTCCATCCCCATGCTGTTGCCTCACCCTCCTGTTTCCGGCCTCTCGGCACGACGAAGGGGCCGGCACCCCGCTGGGCCCGGCCCCTGATGCTCCCTCCGCGCACCGTTGCTAGGACCCCGGCACGGTGATGCGCCGCTTGCGCTTGCGCCGGGCGGCCCCCAGGCCCGGGAACTCCCCCGCTTCCAGCTGCGAGAAGACCAGCAGCCACTCCAGGCGGTCGATGACCTCCTCGGTGCTGCCCTTGCCGGTGTAGATAAGGGGCTGGCAGGGGAAGGCCTGGATGAACTCCAGCAGCTCCTCTGCCGCCTGGCGGATGGCCGCCATCTGCGCGCGCGCCTTCCTGGAGGTGCGCGCAGGCAGCATCTCCTCCAGTTCCCGCACCGCCTGCTGGATATCGGCCAACCGGTCGTTGATGATGCCCGCCGGCAGGAAGTTCGTCATCGCCACCGCCTCCGCTTCAGCCTGCTCTCTCACCTTCGCGCTCCGCCGCCCTGGTTCCTGCTGCTAGACCACCGCCCAGCGCTTGCTCAGGGCCAGGTCGACCAGCCGCGAGCAGAGCTGCTCGAAGCTCATCCCCGCCGCCCGTGCCGCGTCCGGGAACAGGCTCATGGAGGTCATGCCCGGCAGGGTGTTGATCTCCAGCACGTGGGGCTGGTCATTGGCGTCGACGATGAAATCGATGCGCGACAGCCCCTGGCAGTCAAAGGCCTTGTAGGTGCGCAGGGCGATCTCCTCCACCCGCTGCCGCGCCTGCTCGGAAATCCGGGCCGGCAGGACGTGGTGGCTCATGCCCGGCGTGTACTTGGCCTCGTAGTCGTAGAACTCGTTCTCCGCCACAATCTCGATGAGCGGCAGCACCACCGGGTCGTCGTTGCCCAGCACCGAGGCGGTCACCTCCACGCCGGGGATGAACCGCTCCACCACCAGCTGGGTGTCGAACTCCAGCGCGGTGGCCAGCCCCTCGCGCAGCGCCTGGGGGTTCTTGACGATGGTGGTGCCGATGCTGGAGCCCTGGGTGGAGGGCTTGACCACCACCGGGATGCCCAGCTTCTCCTCCACCTGCCGCGCCATCTCCTCCACCGTCAGTTCCGGGAAATGGGCGCGGTCGAAGATGAGGAAGGGAGAGGTAGGGATGCCCTCGTAGGAGAGCAGCTTCTTGGTCACCGCCTTGTTGATGCAGATGGCGCTGGCCAGCACCCCGGGCCCGGTGTAGGGGATGCCGAGGATGTCCAGCAGGCCCTGGATGGTGCCGTCCTCCCCGTACCTGCCGTGCAGGGCGAGGAACGCCACGTCGGGGGCCAGGTCCAGGATGGCGGCGATGCTCCGCTCGTTCACGTCCAGCACCGACACCTCGTAGCCGGCGTTGGTCAGGGCCTGGGCCACGGCAGCCCCGCTGCGCAGCGAGACCTCGCGCTCCTTGGACTTGCCACCCATCAACACCACTACCTTCTTAGCCACTCTGCACGACCCCCTCCTCCAGCAATGCCCGCTGCGCCTTCAGCCTGGGGACCACCCAGTCGGGGACCAGGATGCGCCCCAGCTTCACGTCCGGCGAAAAGCGCCCGTGGTAGTCGCTGCCCCCGGTCACGAACAGCCCGCGCTCCTGCGCCATGCGTGCGTAGTGCTCGATGTAGCCGTCGCGGCCGTCGCCCAGGTAGCAGTAGTACACCTCCAGCCCCACCCCGGGGTGCTTGAGCAGCTCCAGCACCAGGGCATCGTCGCGCAGCAGGCCGGGGTGCGCCAGCACCGGCAGGCCGCCGCACTCGCGGATGATCTCCACCGCCTCCGCGAAGGGGTTGCCGGTGTAGTCCACGTAGGCCAGGCCGCGGTGGGACAGGTAGGTGCGCAGCATGAAGATCATTTCCTCGCGGGTGCTGATGTACCCTGCCTCGCGCAGGGCCCACAGGAAGTGGTTCTTGCCGATGGCCACCCCCTCGGTGGCGATGGCCTGCACCCGGTCGAAGCTGATGGCGAAGCCCTGCTCGTTCAGCCGGTGGACGATCTGTTCCGCCACCGCGTTGCGGTCCTCGCGCAGCTCGCGCAGCCAGCTGCGCAGCACCGGCGACTCCGGCTCCACGAAGTACCCCAGCAGGTGCACCTCGCGTCCGCCGAAATAGGTGACCAGTTCCACGCCGGGGATGACCTCCACCCCCAGCTGCTGCGCCACCTCGCGCGCCTGCAGGTAGCCTTCGATGCTCTCGTGATCGCAGTAACTCACCACCGTCAGGCCGGCAGCCGCCGCTTCCCGGATGAGCTCGCGGGGGTCTGTGCCGCCGTCGGAGGCAGTGGTGTGCAGGTGGAGGTCCACCGTGGGGCTCGCCATGGGATCCGCGCTCCTTCGAAAATCTCTCCCATTTATGATACCACTGTTGCGGTCCTGGGAATATGTCAAGGTGGGGAACGGGGGATCACGAGCGGACCCCGGTCACTGCCGGGGTCCGCCACCGCGCCTCGTGCCGGGCTTCCCGGGTGCGCTTCACCGGGTCAGCCCTGGAGCCGGTCTTGGTCGCGCAGCTGCTCGCGGTCCTGCTGCTGGAGCTGGTCCTGGGTCTGGTCGCGCAACTGCTCCTGGGTCTGGTCCCGCAACTGCTCCCGGGTCTGGTCCGGGACGCCGTCGCCGCTCTGGTCACGCAGCCGCTCGCGCTCGCGGGTGCGGTCGTTCTCCATGATCCTCACCTGCTGCCTGAGCGCGTCATAGGC
Organism: Syntrophomonadaceae bacterium; assembly: GCA_029907055.1. Classification (GTDB taxonomy): domain Bacteria; phylum Bacillota; class Syntrophomonadia; order Syntrophomonadales; family Syntrophothermaceae; genus JARYMO01. The sequence goes on from JARYMO010000007.1 coordinate 12,475, forward strand.
TACCTGGTGGTCGAAGGCTTCTGCCAGGTAGCGCACCGGGAGGTAGACCCGGCCGTTGAGATTGAGCGGCGCCACGTCCATCTCCACCGGCGCACCGTTCCTCCACAGGCGCGGTTCCCCCACCCGCAGCTGCACCATCACCGAGTCCATCCGCAACTGCACCTCGTGGCGCGCCTGCACCCACACGATGTTCCCCTCCGGCACCCCGATGGCCCGCGCCATGAAACGGACGGGAACGAAGGTGCGGCCTTCCCGGATGAAGGCGGGCGCGTCCATGTCGTACTTCACGCCGTCCACCGTGTAGCTGTCGTCACCGATGGCGAACACCGCGTGCGGAGGCTCGGCCGCCGTCGAGGCCTCCTGGGCCACCGCCACGGCGGCAAGCCCCAGGGTCATGATGAGCACCAACCATGCCACCGTCCATGCCCTTGCCATGTGTCCCTTCCTCATCGCCATCCCCTCCTCCTGTCGGCTGCGTTCTCCCGCTGCGGGCTGCCGCTCACTTGCCCCGGCCGGCCGGTGCGGTCAGTTCCCACTCACGCACCCCCTTTTTCTCGCCACCGCCCGGGCCTCTGCCGCTCCCTTTCCGCTTACGCGGAGCGAGAAGGCCGCGGGGGAGCGGAACGCGCCCCGCGCAGCCAGAGTGCGGGGAGCGGTCCCTGGCCGCACTGCCAGCGCCGTCGGCGTCCGCGTCACCAGACCCGGCCTGTACCCGCGCCAACCGTTTCTGCTGCCGCCAGTGCCCGCCGCGCAGGCCGGGCACAGCCAAGAACGTCAGAGGCCTCCCCGTACGAATGACGCGTGCCGCGATCCGTGCGCGAAGGCCTGCCGAGAGCGCTGGTGTCCGGTTCCCCCTGGGCAGGGCCTGGCTTCCCCTGCCGGGTGCTTGCTACTTTCATTGTAGCCATCCCCTGCTGCAGCGGCAATCGCTTCCCGGCGCCGCCCGCATCACCTATACTGGAAGCCAGGGAGGTGAAGCCATGCCCCTTCTGCTGGTGGACGCCCAGCCCGCCCCGCCCGTCGACGTGGACCCCCTGCTGCAGGGCGTCATTGGCGTGCACGCCACGGCCCCGGTCCCGGAGCGCATCGGCCGCCTGCTGGGGCTGGCCACGCAGGCGGTGGCCGCCGGCCTGGCCCGCGACGGGGTGGTCCCTTCCCCGCTGGCGGCGGTCTTCTTCCGCGGCCGGGTCTGCTTCTCCCTCCACCCGCGGCAACTGGCGGCACACGTGTCGCTGGCCCTCTTCGACCTCGACCGCCTGGAGTCCCGCCCGGAGGGGCAGGTGCTGCTCATCATGGTGGAGGAGCTGGTGCACCACTGCTACCGCCTTCACGACGAGGCAGCCACCTCGCGCAAGGTGGCGGAACTGCTGCCGGGGGTGGAGTACGACCCCGCCACCGGGCGTTACCGGCCGCAGTGAGCACGCGCAGGCGGTTGAAATCCCCGCCCGCTCTGTGGTATCATAACGTCGAGCCGTTGGCCCGCGGCTGACAGGCGCAGGGGAGTAGCTCAATTGGCAGAGCACCGGTCTCCAAAACCGGGGGCTGGGGGTTCGAGACCTCTCTCCCCTGCCAGGCAACACCAAGGCCCCGCCAGGAATGGCGGGGCCTTTGTCGTGCTGCACCCTTTCCCTTCTGCTGGCTGGAAGCCAGGATCCAGAACCACCATGCCGGCCAGCCAGGTACCAGGACCTTTGCACGCCGACCTGAGCCGGGCCTACGCTGCCGGAACGATATTGATGGAATCAGTCCCCTTGAAGGGCGTCCCATCCAGCAGCTTGCCGGTCAGGGTGGCAGTGGTCGACCCGGTCAGGACGCTGCTGTCAGTGTCGGCAATCTGCACCACCAGGTCCATGTAGCCGTCCCCGTTGACGTCTTCGAAGTGGGCGAGAAGCTTGTTGGCCTTGCCCACCACCTTGATCTTCAGCCCTTCCAGGGCCACGCTCGCCACGTCAATCTGGCTCACGTCAAACGTATCGCTCCCCAGTATGGCCACCGGGATGGCGCCGCGTTCGTTGGCATTGATGCTATTGGGACAGCTGCCGGGCTTGATGTCGATACACACGTGCAGCGGGACATCGTAGGTCACGTCCAACCGGAAGATCAGGCCGGCCGGATTGCTGTCAAAGGTGCCGTAGTTCGTCGGCTCGGCTGGATTAGGTATGAAGTTGATGGCCCGTATCAGCAGGACATTATTGCCCGGCTTCAGCCCCGACAGCGTATACTCCTCGACCGTACTCCACTGCAGCGCATCGGGCCCGTTTTTGTCCACCGGTCCGTCACTGCCCACGGAGGAACCGTTCAGCGACACCGCGTAGGCGTTGTCGGCGGTAATTTTCAGCGTCCCGGAGATGTTGTAGGCGTCGGCGGGGAGAGAGAACTCTCTCTTGAAGTACCAGCCGCCGTCGGGTACCGCGGTGTACTCCTCTTCAGGGTTGGTGTTCTGGGTCCGCCATATCCAGGTCGCACCGGGAATCTGCGGCCACGACGGGTGTACCCAGCAGGCCACGGCGTTGGCGTAGTTCACGTTGTCTGCCGACCACTGGGTGTTCGTATCGCTGACGATGGACATGGTCTCCGTTGCCGCCAGGGACAGGCCGGTGCCGGCCGCCAGCGTGAACAACAGGGTGAGCACCAACAGCAATGACAGCTTCCAGCCTCCCATTCTGCGCATTCACGACCCCCCTCTCCAAAACCACTCGTCGGCGGTAACCCGGCCACGCGGCCGGGCACCTTCTGCGTCTGGTCCAACGCTGGAACGCTCTCCTTTTCACCCCCCTCCTGGCGACCATCGCTGCCCCAACCGCAGTGCCTGGTCCGGCAGCCCGCCGCAGGCCACCAGCATGGGACACGGGCATCCAGGGCACGCGAGAGTCCGCCACGCGGTCGCAGCACCACCAGCAACACTAAAGAACAGCCTCGCTATTTAGTTTTTCGCACCCCAAGAGGCGTTTTCCGGGGGACAGTACGACCGACTTTTTGGGATTTTGGTCCCTTGCACATCAGAAACCCGTCGCGCTGCTTTGCCGCGACGTGATGCGGGCGGGCGCGTGTTTCGCCCCGGGCCACACAAACCACTGGGCATGGCGTGGCGTGGGGGCCTTCGTCGAAGGCTGCGGCATCCTGCAGCAGCACTGCCGCACAAGCGTCACGGGCGGGTTGCCGCCGTTCGGCACGCTCGGCATGAGCCCAGAGGCCTCCACGTGACGTTCGAGCCCAGCCGGGGGCAGCGCAAGATGCCGGCGGCCTTCCGGTGCACGCAACCCCAGCGGTTCCACTTCCGTGGCGTCCCCACCACCCATATCCGCCTCACCGACCTCTTCCGGCAGCTCTACCACCAGGACCTGGTTCGCCGCCAGGAACAGCAGGAATCGGCCCGCCAGCAGGAAGCCGACTGGCTCCGCCAGCAGTACCCCCAGGACTTCCAGGAATAGGGCGTTGCCCCGCGTAGTTTCTGCTGTGATCTCTGCCGTAGTCTCTGTAGTGATCTCTGTATGTAGTTTTGCACGAAACGTAAAAATGGACTTTGACGAAACGTAAAAATGGACTTTGACGAAACGTAAAAGTAGCACCACGACGGCCCTGATGAGGCCTGCAATGCGACTGAAGGCCGTCGTGCCGGGGCCTGGCCCCGTGGTGAGCAGTATGCCAGGCCCACTAGGGAAATAAAACAGGGAAGGGCAAAGGTGTTCCTCAGTTCACCAGGTCCTCTTCCAGGGCCCTGTCCATCAGGATGTCCAGCGAGTGCCCGAGCAGGAAGAGCACGCCCAGCAGACCCAGCCACACCGGCACATCCTCCTCCGCCAGCACCCGGGCCAGGCGCATCTCCAGCCGCTGCACCGTGGCCTGCACCTCCTCCAGGTCCAGCTCCTCTCCCCCGCGCCGGCCCTCTTCCAGCAGGTAGGAGCCCAGGCGGGCCAGAGAGAGAGGTCAACTACACGGGACCCACCCGGTGGGAGCTGCGATTACTTCCGCAGCCCATCCAGCAAGGACGACGTAACGCTCAATGCTCGTTTCAGTCCCGTCTAGTCGGGGTATGCCGGTACGATGCTAGTCGAGCAACGCCCACAAGCGACGTGTCACTCGCCCGGGCCGCAATGATTTCAGAATGGGTGAGATGCCCCCCGCTCGACGATAAATCGCTTCACCGCCTCTGCCTGGTGCCGCAGCAGTTCCCGCCAGGTGGATTCCCGCCCTCCCGGAACGTGCCCCATCCATTCTTCGTATCGCTGGAGATAGCGCTCGAAGGACTCTGGCGTGAGAACACACCCTTTGCCCTTGGACACCACGAAGTCCTCCGGGCTCAGCATGTGAAGGTCCACCAAGCGCAGGACCGACCGGTCGACTGACGCGGGCCTGAACTGCTCGAAAGCGCGCCCATCACAGAATCCAGTTGACGATACTCCCTACGAAGCCATCCCTCTTCTGTCTCTCGGGATGCGAAGTCCGCAACAGCCTCATCGTCCTGCCGGAAGGCAGTTGGAGCGTGGTCTCCCACCACCACATGTGCCTCGCCCCGTTTGCTATCCGGTGGCTCGCGGGATGGACGGTCGAAACACTCCAACCCTCACCCGACTTGCGCTGGATAAAGCCTTCCAGGTAGGGGTCATGGTCACGGCCCGTGTAGAAGACCACGTGCGAAGGCTCCAGGAACTCGATTTCTCGCCATACCACCCCGTGTTCGCCGATACAGCACCGCTTCATCTCCTCTGAAGAAATGTCGACGGTATCAGACCAGTCACACTTGAGCATATTCGTCAGTGCAATGCGCTCCCACGCCTTGGCGCCATCCCCATGGACCCTCTCCGCGATCTCCCTGGTGTAGCTCCAGAAGCTCCAGCGGCTGGACTCATACAAGAGTTCCGCCGCTTCCTGTGGATCCAGGAAGCCGCACGGGGTGGGGTCCCCCGGGGCTC
>JARYMO010000268.1 GCA_029907055.1 Syntrophomonadaceae bacterium
ATTATACGTATACGCTGGCTGCCATGCGCCCTTGACAGCAAGAGGCGAAAGGGCAAGAATGGTCATAACGACAACGGCGCAGGCGGTGGCTGCCCCCTGCTCCGGCAACGGGAGGATGGCGAGATGGAGATAGTCATGCTGGCAGGCCTGACCCTGGCGCTGGTGCTGCTGGTGGTGCTGCTGACGAGGGTGAACCGGCTGCTCGCCAGGGTGGAGGGGGAAGCGCTGGCGCAGTTGCCGTCCCGCCTGGCGGTGCTGGAAGCCGGGCAGGGCAGGCTGGAGCAGGCCATGCGCGAAGAAGGGGCCCGTGGGCGCGAGGAGGCAGCCGAGGCCGCCCGCCAGGGCCGCCTGGAACAGGCGTCGGCCTTCGCTACACTCCAGGATGGCGTGTTGGGAAGGCTGGCGGAAATGAGCACCCTGCAGCGCAGCCAGATGGAAGCCCTGGCCGCACAACTGGCCGCCCTCGGGCAGGGCATCGAGATGAGGATGGACCGCATGCGTGAGACCATCGAGGTGCGCCTGGGGCAGGTGCTGGAGGAAAACCGCGCCCATGCCCGCGCTGCCAGGGAGGAAATGTCCAGCACGCTCACCGCGCTGGGGGACTCGCTGGTGGCGAGAATGGCAGAAATGAGTGCCCTGCAGAAGTCCGACATGGAAGCCTTCTCCAGGCAGGTGGCGATGCTGAGCCAGGCCAACGAGAGCAAGCTGGAGCAGGTGCGCGACACCCTGGCCAGCGCCCTGCGCGGGCTGCAGGAGGAGAACAGCCGGAAACTGGAGCAGATGCGCGCGGTGGTGGACGAGAAGCTGCATGCCACGCTGGAGAGACGGCTGGGCGAATCGTTTCGCCAGGTCAGCGAGCGCCTGGAACAGGTGCACAAGGGACTGGGAGAGATGCAGAGCCTGGCCGCCGGGGTGGGAGACCTGAAAAAGGTGCTGACCAACGTCAAGACCCGTGGCGTGTGGGGCGAGGTGCAGCTGGGGAACATCCTGGAACAGATGCTGACCCCTGACCAGTACGCTGCCAACGTTGCCACCAAGCCCCACAGCGGCGAGCGGGTGGAATTTGCGGTGCGGCTCCCCGGCCGGGACGAAGGCAGCTGCGTGTGGCTGCCCATTGACGCCAAGTTCCCCCAGGAGGACTACCATCGCCTGCTGGAGGCGACCGAGAACGGCGACCCGGTGGCGGCAGAGGAAGCGGCGCGGCAACTGGAGCAGCGCATCAGGCAGGAGGCGCGCAGCATCAGCGAGAAGTACATCGACCCCCCGCACACCACCGATTTCGCCATCATGTTCCTGCCCACCGAGAGCCTGTACGCCGAGGTGCTGCGCCGGCCCGGGCTGGCTGATGCCCTGCAGCGGCAGTACCGGGTCAACGTGGCCGGGCCCACCACCCTGGCCGCGTTGCTGAACAGCCTGTCGCTCGGTTTCAGGACCCTGGCCATTGAACGCCGCTCGGGAGAGGTCTGGACCCTGCTGGGAGCCGTCAAGACGGAATTCGGGCGTTTCGGAGATATCCTCGAGAAGACCCAGAAGAAGTTGCAGGAGGCCAGCAACAGCATTGACCAGGCGACGCGGAGGTCGCGCACCATTGAGCGCAAGCTCAAGGGGGTGCAGGAGCTGCCAGCCGTGGAGGCGGCCCGCCAGCTGGGGGAAATCGATGGCGCTGACTTGGAATCACCCTGACCGCCGGCACCGCCACCGGTCAGGCTCGACAGCCGCTGCGGGGGGAGGACGAAGGGTGGAGGAGACAGGCGATGGGCCCGGCAGTGCGCATAGCCCCCGTCGAAGAGCACAGGGTATTCCGGGTAGTAGGGATCGACTGCCCGGAATGTGCGCGCGCGGTTGAACAGTCGGTGTCAGCCCTGCCGGGGGTGTCAGAGGCCCGGGTGGCCTTCGCCACCGGGGAATTGCGGGTCCGCTACGACAGCCTGCGCACCAGTGGTGAAGAGGTGGCGGCGCGGGTGCACTCACTGGGCTACGAGGTGATGGGCTGGGAGCCGCCAGGGGTGCAGGCCACCACCCTGCGCGTCAGCGGCATGGACTGCGCTGACTGCGCCGCCCACCTGGAGAAGCGGGTGGGCATGGTGCCAGGCGTGCGACAGGCGCGTGTCAGCTTCGCACTGGGCCGACTCCAGGTGGTGCACGAGGGCCCGGTTGCCGACATCCTGGCTGCCGTCGAGTCGCTCGGCTACCGCGGGGAGGTGGAGGCGGGGACGCTCGCGAGGCCGTCACGGGCAGTCTCGCCGGGCCGCAACCGCTATTTCTGGCCCACGGTGGTTTCGGGGGCCATCCTGGCCGCAGCCGCTGCCCTTTCCTGGGCGGGTGGCCCCCTGGTGCTGGTGCACGCGGTGTACGCGGCCGCCGCGCTCTGCGGTGGGTACCTGCCGGCCCGCGCCGGCCT
>JARYMO010000008.1 GCA_029907055.1 Syntrophomonadaceae bacterium
GAGAATGAGGGCGCGCAGGTACGTCTGGATGGCGGTGGCCTTGCTCCTGTCCTTCACGGCCGTGGGCGGGGGCTGCACCCGCTCGGCCCAGGAGGACGCCCACCAGAAGCCCATCGTGGTGGCCTCCAAGATCGACACCGAGGGAGCGTTGCTGGGCCAGATGATCATTGCCATGCTGCAGGCCCACGGGTACCAGGTGGTGGACCGCACCGAGTTCGGCCCCACCGAGATGGTGCGCAGGGCGCTGCTGAGCGGAGAGATTGACATCTACCCCGAGTACACCGGGAACGGCTCCATCTTCTTTCCCCAGGTGGACGCCGCCACCTGGAAGGATGCCGCTGCCGGCCTGACGGCAGTCAGGGGACTGGACGCCGACGCCAACGGCATTGTCTGGCTGGACGCCGCCCCCGCCAACAACACCTGGGCAATCGCCGTTCGCAGCGACCTGGCGCAGGAGGCAGGGCTCCGCACCATGGAAGACCTGGCCCGCTACGTGTCCGGCGGAGGCCGCGTGAAACTGGCCTGCTCCGAGGAGTTCGTCACCAGCCCGGCTGCGTTGCCCGCCTTCCAGCAGGCGTACGGCTTCACCCTGCGCGGAGACCAGTTGCTCACCCTGTCAGGCGGCAACACCGCGCAGACAGAGAAGGCTGCCGCGGAAGGAACCGACGGGGTGAACATGGCCATGGCCTACGGCACCGATGGGTCCCTGGCCGCCTTGGGGCTCACCGTGCTGGAGGACCCCCTGGGAGCGCAGCCGGTGTTTCAGCCCGCGCCCACCGTGCGCCGGCAGGTCCTCGAGCAGTACCCAGACCTCCCTGCCATCCTCAACCCCGTCTTCCGCTCCCTGGACCTGGTCACCCTCCAACGTCTCAACGCCCGGGTGGCGGTGGAAGGCGAACAGGCAGCAGCAGTCGCGCGGGATTACCTGCGCCAGCAGGGCTTCCTGCAACCCTGAGCCATGCGCGACACCCCCCGCCCAGGGAGCGGCGGCCACCGCGCGGCGGCGTTGGCCAGCCTGGTCGGAGCCGCGGCGGTGCTGCTGCCGTTCGTGCGCCTGCGTCCCCACCGGCTGGCACACGGCGAGGCGCTCTTCCTCTGGCAGGCCCTGCCCGCCGCCTGGGCCTGGGGACTGGGCGCAACATGGGTGCTCTGCGCCGTAAGCACCCGTCTCTGGCGCCGACGGCGCGGGCTGACGGCGCTGACGGCATTGCTGGCCCAGCTCCTGGTGGTGGCCCCGGTCGCCTTGGCAGGAATCGCCGCCACCCGCCTCTCCGCGCCTGGCGGGCTGGTGCGGGTCTCGCTGGCAGCGGGGGCTTGGGTGATGGTGCTGTCCGGGCTGTCGGTCACCATGGCCAGCCGCCGTGCGTTCGCACCGTCCGCCTGGTGGCTGGTGCTTCCCTGCCTGCTCGGCCTGGCTGGGCTGGCCCAGGCGGGCACCCTTGATGACCTGTCACTCGTGCAGGAGTATGCCCTGCGCCGGCACCGCTTCTGGCAGGAGGGAGTGCGGCACCTGCTGCTGTCGGGGACAGCGGTGGGGTGCGCCGCCCTGCTCGGGCTGCCAATGGGGATCGCGGCGCACCGGCGCCCGGCACTTGCGCGCCTGGTCTTTCCATTGACCAACGCGGTCCAGACGGTGCCCAGCCTGGCCCTCTTCGGCATGCTCATGGCCCCCCTGGCGCTGCTGGCCAGCTCGGCCCCCTGGCTGCGCAAATCGGGATTTGGCGGCATCGGGTGGGCTCCAGCCCTCATCGCCCTCACCCTCTACGCCCTGCTGCCCATCGTGCGCAACACGTACGCCGGCCTGCAGATGGTCGATGTCGCAGTACGCCAGGCAGGAATGGGCATGGGCATGACGCCGCTCCAGCTCTTCTGCATGCTCGAGCTCCCCCTTGCCCTGCCGGCGGTGGTGGGCGGGGTGCGCACCGCAGCCGTCCAAGCGGTCGGCAACACCACTGTCGCTGCGCTCATCGGGGCTGGCGGGTGGGGCACCCTGGTCTTCCAGGGACTGGGCCAGGCGGCCCCTGACCTCGTCGTGCTCGGCACGCTGCCGGTCATCCTGGCCGCCATGGGCGTGGACGCCATGATGGCATCCCTGCAGCGCTGGGCTGTACCACCCGGCGTGGGGGGTGACTACGGGTGATATGCCTTGACCACGTGACCAAGCGCTATGGGCAGGTGCTGGCGCTGGACGATTTCTCGCTGCAGGTGGAGGCAGGTGAGTTCTGCGTGCTGGTGGGCCCCAGCGGGTGCGGCAAGACCACCTGCCTGCGTCTCATCAACCGCCTGCTGGACCCGGACGAGGGCTGCATCCGCATTGACGGCGTGGACATCGCCTCCCTGCGCCCCGAGCACCTGCGCCGGCAGATCGGGTACGTCATCCAGAGCGTGGGGCTCTTCCCCCACATGACGGTGGCGGAGAACATCGGCGTGGTGCCGCGGCTGCTGCACTGGCCTCCTGACCGAATCCGCGCCCGGGTAGACGAACTGCTGCACCTCGTTTCCCTGGAACCCTCCCGGTACCGCGACGCGTACCCCCGCCAGCTCTCCGGGGGCGAGGCCCAACGGGTAGGAGTAGCCAGGGCTCTGGCCGCCGACCCCGCCATCCTCCTGATGGACGAACCGTTCGGGGCCGTCGACCCCATCACCCGCGATTCCTTGCACAGCGAATTCGCGCGCCTGCAGAAAGCGCTGCGCAAGACCGTCGTGTTCGTAACGCACTTCATCGATGAAGCCATCCGCCTGGGCGACCGGGTGGCGGTCATGAGAGAAGGGCGGCTGGTGCAACACGACACCCCTGAAGAACTGCTGGCCGCCCCCGCCAATGACTTCGTCCGCGATTTCATCGGCAGCGACCGGGCCCTCAAGCGGTTGCTGCGCTTCCAGGTGGGGACGCTCATGCGGCCGGCCCGCTCGGTGGCGGCCACCTTACCCACCTCGGACCTGCTCCCGTTGTTGGGGGGTGATGCCGGCGCCTGGGTGCTGGACGAGGCCGGACGCGTCGTGGGCTGGGTGGACGCCGGGGCAGCCGCCGGGCAGGGCCCCGTTTCCGCGGCAATGACCCGCACCGCGCTGGCCGACATCACCATTTCCGCGGAAGCGTCGCTCAACCAGGCACTGTCAATGATGGTGGGGCTGGGCGTGAGCTCGCTGCCGGTAACCGGTCCCGAGGGGAAGTTACTCGGCGAGGTGAGGCTGGAGGACATCGCAGGCCTTCCTCCTGCTGGGGGGCGGCCGCAATGAGCGCGCAGCGGAACGCAGGCCCATGGCTGTTGCTGGCAGCGGCCTGCGGACTGTTCGCGGCAGCAGCACACGCCCCGGGCTTGTGGGCCTGGCTGCTGGGACTGCTGTTGCCGGGGGAGCACGTCCTGCTGTACCCGCGCGCACCGCTCCCGGTGCTGCTGGGGGAACACCTGCGCCTGGTGGGGCTGTCCAGTTCCCTGGCCGCCGCGGTAGGCATCCCGCTGGGGATTGCCGTGACGCGCCGCCGGGGAAGAGAATTCCTCCCCGTCGTGGATGACCTGGCGGCGGTGGGACAGACCCTCCCCCCGGTGGCAGTGCTGGCACTGGCCGTCCCTGTCCTGGGATTCGGTGCCCGGCCCGCCGTGCTGGCCCTCTTTCTCTACAGCGTCCTGCCCATCCTGCGCAATACCGTGGCCGGCCTGGAAGCGGTGGCACCTGACCTGGTGGAAACGGCGTCAGCGCTGGGCATGACGCCGTGGCAGACCCTGCGCCAGGTAGAACTGCCCCTGGCCCTGCCGCTCATCGCCAGTGGACTGCGCACCTCAGTGGTCATCAACATCGGCACCGCGACCGTGGGGGCGGCCATCGGAGCGGGTGGACTGGGCGCCCCCATCATCGCCGGCCTGGTCCAGCACAACCCCGCCTTCGTGCTGGAGGGAGCCCTCCCGGCAGCGGCACTGGCCCTGCTGGCCGACGCCTGCCTGGGCCTGGCGGAGAAGACCCTGCAGCGGGGGTAACCTCCGACCACCCCCTGCTGCCCCCCACCTCCTGCGCCTGCCCCACAGCAGGACGCTGCCCGATGCCGCAATGGCGGCGGCCAGGAGCACCAGGGTGCGGGCGAGATTGCCGGTGAGGGACAGGTGGTAGCCGATGCCGCTGTAGATGAGCGCCGTGGGGAGCTTGCCCACGGCGGAGGAGAGCAGGAAGACGCGGAAGGGGACACCCCCCGCACCGGCCGCGGCGTTGATGACGGGCGTCGGCACCACCGGGAAAAGGCGCGCGGCCAGGATTCCCCAGAAACCGTAGCGGGGATCCACCGCCTCCAGATCAACCTCGAAGCGGCCCCGCACGTAGCCCACCAGCCAGTCGCGCCCCACCCAGCGGCAGGCCAGGTAGGCCATGCTGGCCCCGGTCAGGGCCCCCAGCCACGCGAGGAGAAAGCCCCCCGGGAAGCCGAAGGCGGTCCCGGCGGCTGCCGCCAGCAGCAGGTAGGGGAATAGCGGCAGCATGGCCTGCACGGCAAACAGCACGAAGGCAACCGCCGGCGCCAGCGCTCCCCACTGCCGGATCCACGCCAGCACCTCGGCCAGGCTCACCGTTTCTCCCACCCTCAGCCCTCCCCGGCGCCCGGGAGCGGCAGCCCCAGGAGACGACGCAACCAGCCGGCAGTAATCGCCTCGCGCACCCCCGGGCAGGCAGTGAAGCGGTGGTCACAGCCATCCACCACGTGCAGCTCGGCCCCGGCCCCGGCCAGCGCGGCTATCTCGCGGGCGTGGGAAACGGGGACCACCTCGTCCTCCGCCCCGTGGATGATGAGCAGGGGACGGTGCTGCAGGCTGCGCACGCAGTCGGACAGGCGGTGCTGCTCGAGGTCGCGCACGAAATCCGGACAGAGTTCGAACTCCCCGTTCTCATCCCGGATGCGGGCTGGTTCGCCTGCTGCCATCCGCTGGTAGGCCTCGGGCATGATGCGGGCGAACGTCTGCGGGAGGTGGAGCGGGGTCGACCACAGCACCACCCCGCTCACCCGCGCATCGCGCGCTGCCTCCAGCAGCACCGAGCTGCCGCCAAGGCTGCGGCCCAGCGTGACCACCCGCGGACAGCGTTGGGCCAGATGGTCCACCACCGCGGCCACGTCATCCGCCTGCCGGGTCAGGGTAAGACGGGAATAGTCCCCCTCGCTCCCCCCCACCCCCGTGAAGTCGAAGGCCAGCACGAGGCACCCCAGTGGGGCTACCGCTTCGGCCAGCTGCACGATGCGTCCGGAGTTCTCTTTGCCGCCCCGGAACCCGTGCGCCACCGCCAGCCCGCACCGCACCTCGCCCCGGGCAGGGAAGAGCAGGGCAGCCAGTCGCTGCCCTGCACGATTGTACACGTATGTCGCCAGAGGTTCCATGAATCCTCCCTACATGGGCTTGTGGGGCTTCTGCTTGTCCTCGGACTCGTAGCGGACACGGTTGCTGCACAGGTCGCAGATCCAGATGGCCTTGGGATCGTGCTCCAGTTTCTTGAAGGTGGGGTGGTCCTCCGCCACCTGGTACTTCTTGCCGCAAAGGGCGCAACGAGCTTCGATCGGCATTCCTCGTTCCTCCTCTTTTGACCCGCGTTGCCGCGCGCTGCGCCCGCCGCGAGAAGCTTACACGCGGAAGCGCTCCAGTGCCCGCTCGATGTCACTCACGCTGGCTGCCAGTTCCTGCACCGCCGCATCCACCTGGCGCAGTCCGCGCAGCTGGTGCTCAGCCAGCCGGCTCATCTCCTGTGCCGCCGCCAGCGTGGCGGCCCCCGATGCCGCCGTGCGGTTCACCGCCTCCAAGGCCGTTTCGGTGCTCGCCGCCATCTGCTGGCTGGCAGCAGACACCTCGCGCGTCTGGTCGGTGATGCTTCGCACCGCCGTGATGATATCACGAAACGCCTGTCCGGCGCCAGCCACCACCTGGATGCCGTTGTCGGTCTCCCTGGTCCCTTCCTGCATCGCCTGCACCGCGCGTCCGGCCTCGTACTGGATCTCCTTGATGAGGCCGGCAATCTCCTTGGCCGCTTCCCCGGACTCCTCGGCCAGCTTGCGCACCTCTTCCGCCACCACCGCGAAGCCACGTCCCTGCTCTCCGGCCCGGGCCGCCTCGATGGCCGCGTTGAGGGCCAGCAGGTTGGTCTGTTCGGCGATGCCAGTGATGACATCCACGATCTCCCCGATGGCCTGCGATTTCTCTCCCAGCCCCTGCACGATGCCGGCCGTGCAGTTGACCGTGTCGCTGATGACGCCCATCTGCGCCACCGCCCGCTCCACGCGCACCCCTCCCTCTTCCGCCGTGGCTGCGGCCTGCGCAGAGGCCACCGACACCTCGTGGGCGTTGGAGGCTACCTGCTGGATGCCCGCCGACATCTCGTCGATGACCTGCCTGGTCCGCTCGGCCAGGTCGGCCTGGGCCTGGGCATTGGTGGCCATTTCTCCTGCCTTGGCGCTCATCTGCTGCATGAGGCTGGCGCTGGCCTCGGAGCGCTGGCGCAGGTCGCCTGCCGCGCCAGACACCCTCTCGGTGAGTTGCTGTACCCTTCCGATGAGCGCTGCCATGCGTTCCCTCATGGCATTGAGCGACGCAGCTACCGATCCGATCTCGTCACGGCTGCCGATGTCCGCCTTCCCGGTCAGGTCTCCCTCGGCGGCCAGGCGGATGCTCTCCTCGATGATGCCCAGCGGGCGGGACACCGAGTTGGCCAGCAGCATGGCGGCCACGCAGGCCACCAGGATACCGGCCAGGGCGTACCACAGCATGGTGGTGGCCAGGGCGGCGGCCATGCGGTCGTAGGGGGTGGCCGGCACCCCCACGTAGAACATGCCGATCACCTTGCCGGCAGGATTGCGGATGGGCTCGTAGGAGGTCAGGTTACGGGTGCCTACCACGTCCGCCTCCCCCAGGAATGGCTGACCCTCATGCAGCACCCGCTGCACCACTTCGGGGGCGGCCTTGGTCCCTGTCTTGCGCACCCCGTCCACCTTGACGTTGGTCGATACCCGGGTGTCCCCCTTGAAGATGGTCACGGTATCGCCCGTGAGCGCGCCAATGCGGTCGACCAGGGCCGAGTTGTCCTCCATCAGGGCATTCCCCTTGTACAGCCGGCCATCCTCACCGATGGCCCAGGGCCCCGGGTACTGCTGGTCCAGCAGTGCCATGCCCATGCGCATGTCGGACTGCAATTTCTCCTGCGCGGAGGCGATGATCTTGGTCTTCATGGCCGTTACGCCGTAGTAGCCCATGCCACCCGTGACCAGCACGATCACCGCCACGAACACGGCCACCAACCTGGGGCCCACCTTGAGCTTGAGTTTCACTGCTGCTGCCTCCCTTTCCGCCATCAGTGCCGGTGGACCTGGTGCAGCGCGACGCGCTCTCCGCATTCGGGACAGTACAGGTACCCCTGGTCGTCGGCCTGCAGCCCCAGCAGGGCAGCCACCTCGCGGGTTTCCAGGTCTCCCAGCCACAGGTCCGGGCCGAATTCGGCCAGGGACTGCCCGGCCAGTTCCCAGCGCGGTAACCCGCTCCATGTCTCGAAGAGGAGCGCATACCACTTCTCGCGCACGCCACGCAGGTCAAACACCCTGGTAAGTATGTCGATGCGCTGCAGGGCTTCCTTGAAGGTCTGGCTGTTGGCCATGATGACCAGCAGCTGGCGGGCCTGCACGTTGCCGCCGCTGATTTCACTGGTGACCGCCTGTAGCACCGCCTCCGCCGCCTCCCAGGGCTCGCGCTGCAGCCGGGCGGCGATCTCGTCCAGGGTCAGGGTCCGCTGCACCCGCAGCTCCCGGCGCCGCGCCACCACCCTGCCCGGGTGCTCGACCTCCGGCAGGCTCACCAGGTCGGTGTCCACCATCGCCAGGCGCGTGTCGCGGCTGACCTGCTCCACCAGGTCGTCCCACCAGGGAGTCAGGCGGAGGAAGGCGCACCGCTCGACCCAGGCCACTGCTTCTTCGATCTCCATCGCGCCCATGATGCGCAGCAGTCCCAGCAGGTAGTCGCACCCCCGTGCCAGGATGCGCGACTCGGCGTCGCCCACGGCCCGGTCGATGTCTTTCTCGATGACCTCTACCAGGTCATAGGGGATCTCGCCCTGCTGCCAGGCAGCGACCGCCTCCTGGCGGGCTGCCTGCAGCAGGGGGAGCGCCTCCTGCCGTTGGGAGCACCCCAGAAGGGCCCTGCCCAGGCCCCACGAGTCGCTGAAATCCGCGTCAGGCTGGCCCAGCCGCGCGCGGAAATATTCCTCTGCCCCCGCCAGGTCGCCGGCCTGCAGCAGGTCCCAGCCCCCCACCTTTTCTTCCGCCATCTGCCGTCCCTGTCCTCTCGGTCATTCCGGCGCCTGCAGCAGGATCCTCATCATGCAGTCGCCGCACACTACCAGCCCGAACTCGGCCGCGGTGTCCAGGCATTCCTGGCACAGCCAGACCCCACAGTTGAAGCAGCGACCCGCCGCCGGTATCCCCTGGTGCACGCCGCACGTCATGCTGGCCACCTCCCGTGCGAGAAGTCCCTCTGTGTGCTTCGACGGCCCACTGCATTCTCCTGCCCGCGCGTCCACCCCGCCTTGCCTATTCCACCACCTGCATGTACAGCACGTTGGCGTAGTTGAACACCCCCACCTGGCGCCCCTTGGCGTCGTACATGGGGTTGTCCGAGTTGCCGCCCGGGTACACCGTGGTCTCCGGGGAGATGCCCATCTGGCGCACGTAGGTAATGAGTTCCGAGCCGTTGGTGAACTGGATGCGCACCTTGACCAGGGGGGCGGCCTGCTCCTTGCCCAGTCCCAGCAGCGCGCGGTAATCGCTCTCGCAGCCTGCCACCGCTACCATGGCGGCCAGCAGGCACCCCACTGCCAGCAGCCGCTTCCACTTCATCGCGTGACCCTCCGCGCGCGGGTGCCGCGGCGGCGCACTACCCTGCCCGCCACCCTCGGCTCCCGGGCCGGCGCCCGCAGCTCGGCCCACTTGGCCAGGCGCCGGTTGACCCGGTCGTGGATGCTGCCGGGGGTGAACTCCCCGTTGGCTTCCCGCGCTCCCGCCGGCAGCCCGGTGAGGATCTCGATGCCCTCGTCCACGTGGTCGATGGCCCAGATGGAGAACTTGCCCTCCCGCACGGCATCGACGATCTCCTCCGGCAGCATCAGGTTGTTCACGTTGCGGCGGGGGATGATGACCCCCTGGGTGCCCGTCAGCCCCTTGTCCCGGCACACCTTGAAGAACCCCTCGATCTTCTGGTTCACTCCCCCGATGGGCTGGATCTCCCCGTGCTGGTTGACGGAACCGGTGACCGCGATGCCCTGCCTGATGGGTACCCCGGCCAGGCTGGAGAGGATGGCATACAGCTCGGCGCTGGAGGCGCTGTCCCCCTCGATGCCCTCGTAGGTCTGTTCAAAGGTCAGGCTGGCCGACAGCGACAGCGGGCGTTCCTGCGCGTACATGGCCCCCAGGTAGCCGGCCAGAGTCAGCACCCCCTTGGTGTGGATGCTCCCGCTCATGCGGATCTCCCGCTCAATGTTGACCACGCCCTTCTCGCCCATGAAGGTCTTGGCGGTGATGCGCGAGGGCTTGCCGAACCAGTAGTCCCCCTGGGCGTACACCGCCAGCCCGTTGATCTGGCCCTCGGCTTCCCCTTCCACGTCGATGATGAGCGTCCCCTGGTTGATGAGTTCCAGCACCTTTTCCTCCAGCATGCTGGAACGGTAGGCCTTTTCCTTTATCGCCCGGCGCACGTGGACCCGGTCCACCAGCTCCGCCCCCTCGTAGGAAGCCCACAGGTCCGCCTCGTAGATGACGTCGCGCAGGCGGTTGAACTGGGTGGTGAGCTTGCCCTGGTCGCCGGACAGCCAGGTCCCGAAGTCCACCACTTCCGCCACCGCCTCGCGCGTGAAGTGGCGCACCCCGTCTTCCTCGCACACCGACTTGATGAACTCGGCGTAGCGCTGGACATGCTCGGAGGTGCGTGCCATCTCCACGTCGAAGTCGGCGCGCACCTTGAACAGCTTCTGGAACTCCTCGTCATACGCGTACAGCAGGTAGTAGGCCATGGGCTCCCCGATGAGGATGACCTTGAGCTTGACTGGGATGGGCTCGGGCTCCAGCGTCTCCAGGCTCATGACGCTGAACTGCTTGAGCGGGCTCTCGATGACCACTGACTGGTTCTTCAGCACCCGCTTGAGGCCGTCCCACACGAACCCGTTGCGGAAGATATCCATCACGTTCAGGATGAGGTAGCCCCCGTTGGCACGGTGGACCGCGCCGGCGCGCAACTTGGTGAAGTCGGTGGCCAGCACCCCGAACTCGCTCTCGTACTCGATGGCCCCGAAGAGGTTGGTGAAGGTCGCGTTGCCCTCGTAGACCACCGGCGCACAGGTGCCGCTGCTGTTGTCCACCAGCAGGTTGACCCTGTAGCGCTTCAGGGCCGCCCTCCGGTCCAGGCGCCGGAAGAAGAGCAACGGCACCTGCGCCTCCTCCTGCTGTTCGGTGAACAGCTCCGGGTTCTGCAGCATGTCGCGGTGCACCTCTTCCAGGTAGTGGACAATGCCGGGATTGTCCCGGAAGTTGGCATACAGCTCGGTGAAGTAGGGGACCATCACCCGTCGCGCGGTTTCCTGCTCCAGCACGCGGATCCTGGCCCGCACCGCGCGTTCCAGCTCACGGTACTCGCGCATGGCGGAGTTGATCTTGTCCTGCAGCGCCTTGCTGCGGCGCATGAGGTCCTGCTTCTCCCGCTCGCTGAGGGAGGCGAACTCCTCCTGCTCCAGGGGCTTGCCGTCCTTGAGAGGGATGGTGGTGATGCCCTGGGGAGTGCGCTGGATAGTGAACCCCTCGGCCTGGGCGATTTCCTCCAGCCGGTGGTACATGCGGTTGGTCTCCTCGAAGAAGGTCCCCAGGATCTGCCCCTTGAGCATCTCGAAGTGCTGGCTCTCGAAGGCCTTGGGGATGGCCGTGCGCAGCTCGGTGACCAGGTCCTCCATCTCGTGCACCAGCACCTTGCCCTTCCCGGCCGGCAGCTCCAGCGCGCGCGGGCAGTCAGGGTCCCGGAAGTTGTACACGTAGCACCAGTCGGGCGGGCAGGGCTCACCGGCCGCCTTCTTCTCCACCAGTTCCTTGGCCAGGGTGGTCTTGCCCGTGCCCAGGAAGCCGGCCAGGTAGATGTTGTACCCCTGGTTCTTGATGTCCAGGCCAAACCTCAGGGCGCGCAGCGCGCGCTCCTGGCCGATGACTCCTTCCAGCGCCTGCAGGGTGGCGGTGGTCTCGAACGCGAACTGACTCGCGTCACAGGTCTTCCTCAGTTCCTCGGGGGCCAGCTTGCCCACCACAGCACCTCCTCGACGCGGCCTGGCGGCCGCCGTGACTGTCGTCAGATGACCATGCGGAACCCGGTCTCGCCCTTGACCAGCACCGGTCCCAGCTCGCGGTACAGCTCGGCCGCCGCGTAGAACCCTGTGCAGTGACACACCACCAGGGTGTCCACGGGATGCCGGCGCAAGGCCTCCACCGAGGCCCGCATCCGCTCGGGGCCGGCCGTCATCAGGTGAGTCCCCCCCAGGTACAGCCGGACCCGGGTGCGTCCGGTGAGATGGCGGGCGTACTCCAGGGTGTTCACCAGGCCGGAGTGCGCACACCCGCTCACCACCACCAGCCCTTCCGGGTGGTCAATCACCAGCGCCTGGTCGTCCCGCAGCGTGTCCTCTTCCCACTGCCCGGCCGGGGAAGCGACCAGGAAACGGCCGCCAGTGGTCTCGTAGCTGGTGACGCGAGGGATCTCGCCGGTCAACCATACCCCGGGGGCCAGTTCCCGCGGCCCGGTGTTCTCGACTACCGTGGCGCCCGCTTCGCTCAGCTGCCGGCGGGTGACCGGCATGCCGATGAACACTGGACGGCCTTCCTCTTTCTCCACGTACTTGGACTGGAAGGCATCGGGGTGCAGGTGGAAGCGCCAGCTGCCCTTCAGCGCCAGCAGGGCCGGGATGCCGCCGGTGTGGTCGAAATGCCCGTGGCTGATGACCACATCCTGCACCGCCGCCAGATCGAGCTTGAGGGCCGCGGCGTTGCGCACCACGGCATCGTGCGCCCCGGTGTCGAACAGCACCCGCCACCCGTCGATGGTGAGCAGGGCCGAAAACCCGTACTCGCCCGTCAAGCTCGCCAGCGATGCCGTGTTTTCCACCAGGATCTGCAGCGCTACCCTCACGCCGCCTCCCCCCTTCCTCCCCCCATTATCCCAACAATTAGGCACGACGGGGGCAATATCCTCCCGCCGGGCGGAAAGAAATGCTGCCGGCGCCAATCCTCTGACCGCTCCTGCCATTCCCGGCCACGATCGCCGAAGCCAGCGCGCGTACCTCTTCGCAGGAAGGAGCCCAGACCTTGAGAATGCCGAGAATC
This sequence comes from Syntrophomonadaceae bacterium, assembly GCA_029907055.1. Classification (GTDB taxonomy): domain Bacteria; phylum Bacillota; class Syntrophomonadia; order Syntrophomonadales; family Syntrophothermaceae; genus JARYMO01. Next base: position 12,362 of record JARYMO010000008.1, read on the forward strand.
ATTGACAAGGGTCATCTACCGCCGTATAGTGGGAATGGACCCCACCTTACGCCTGGGAGGTGAGCGTGATGGACCCGATACCATTACCCGTACGCACCAGCCACCGGTCGAGCCTGTCATTCCGGAGGGCCATTTCCGCGCGCCTCGGAGGTGCCGCCCTCCCATAGAGAGGAGGGATCGCCTTGATCAAGACCTACTTCTACAACCATGCCGAAAACGCCATGTACCACGATGTCGACCTCAGCGAGAAGGACGTCCTGCTGGCCTCGCCGGACAACCTCCTCTGGATTGACGTGTACGACTGCACCCCCAGCGACCTGCGCTACATCGGCGAGGTGTTCGACTTTCACCCGCTGGCCATCGAAGACTGCTTGCAGCCGAACCCGCGGGCGAAGGTGGACCACTACGAGGACTACAACTTCTTTGTCTTCCACTCGCTGGTCTACAACGAGGAATCGGAGGACGACGAGATCACCAGCATCGAGCTGGATGTGTTCCTGGGCCCCAACTACATCGTCACCATCCACCCGGTGGCGCTGTCCGCGGTGGGACAGGTGGCCCGGGTGAGCCGGCGCAGTTCCCTGTTGATGGACCGCGGTCCCGACTACCTGCTGTACAGCATCATCGACAACATCGTCGACGACTACATCCCTATCACCGACCGGCTGGGGGAGCGCATCGACGACCTGGAAGACGAGATCTTCGCCAGCGCCCCCGAGGAGGTCAACGAGGAAATGCTGGCCTTGCGCCGCACCATCCTGATGATGCGCAAGGTACTGCTGCCACAGCGGCGCATCTTCGCCAACGTCAACGGACGGTACTCGTTCGTCATCCGCGAGGAAAACCGTCCCTACTACGAGGACGTGGTGGACCACCTGGACCGCATCCTGGACTCCATTGAAACCTATCGCGACCTGCTGAGCGGCTCCATGGACACCTACTACTCCATCGTCACGGTGCGCACCAACGAGATCATCCGCGTGCTGACCATCGTATCGACCATCATGATCCCACTGACCTTCATCACCGGGCTGTTCGGCATGAACGTGAACATCCCGCTGCAGCAGAACCCCTACTACTTCTGGTACATCCTTGGCGGCATGGGGCTGCTGGCCCTGCTCATGCTGCAGCTCTTCCGCCGCAACCGGTGGATCTGAGCGCCCGGAGCCCGCTCGCCCGCCCGGCGGGCGCACCAGCCCTTCCCTGGGGCGGCAGGCCCGTAGCAGGGGAAACGCGTCAGCGCCAGGCACCTGGCAGCACCGGTGACGGCCGGCACCAGCCGGCCGTCACCGGTGTTGCCGGCAGGAAATGCTCCGCTCCCCGTGGAATATGAGCGGCAGGGAGGGTGCCAGGCGCGCGTGAAGTGGTGGGCAAACCCCCGGCCCGGCTCCGCCGGGCGGTGCATGGTAAGGGAGGGATTCCCGTGCAGTTCTCCTTCTTCGATATTTTCTGGCTGGTCCTGCTGTTCTTTTCCGTCCTGCCGCTGCTCAAGCAGCAGACGCTGGAGGGCCAGCGCCTGAAGATGATCAGGTCCATCGAACAGCGAAGGTCGTCGCGGGTCATCACGCTCATCCACCGCCAGGAACTGCTCAATCTCCTCGGCCTGCCCCTGACGCGTTTCATCAACATCGAGGACTCCGAACAGGTACTGCGGGCCATCCGCATGACCCCGGACGACATGCCCATCGATGTCATCCTCCACACCCCGGGCGGACTGGTGCTGGCCGCGGGGCAGATTGCCATGGCCCTCAAGCGCCACCCCGCGCGGGTGACGGTCTTCGTTCCCCACTACGCCATGTCAGGCGGGACCATGATTGCGCTGGCAGCGGACGAGATCGTGATGGATGCCAACGCGGTGGTGGGCCCCATGGACCCGCAGATCGGGGAATACCCGGCGGTGTCCATCCTGCGCACCGTCAACCGCAAGGAGGTCGCCGATCTCGACGACCGCACGCTCATCCTGGCCGACGTGGCTGAAAAGGCCGTGCACCAGGTGCGGACCTTCCTGCAGGACCTGCTCAGCGACAAGATGGAGCCGGCCCGCGCCGAGGCCCTGGCCGACACGCTGACCGCCGGCACCTGGACTCACGACTACCCCATCACCTGCACCCTGCTCGAGCAGTTCGGGCTGCGGGTGTCCTGCGATTTCCCGGATGACATCCATCGTTTGATGGAGCTGTACCCCCAGCCCGCGCAGCGGCGGCCGTCGGTGCAGTACGTTCCCCTGCCTTACCACAGCTCCCCCCGCGAACGCTGAGCGCCAGCCCCCGCGCGGGCTCAGCTCCGGTGGTGACGGATCTCGGCCGGGAGCAGTTCGCTCACCCGGGCCTGCGCTACCCCCACGTAGGTGTCGGCAGCCCCATAGAAGACCAGTACGGTGTCCTCCGCCCCCAGCACCGCGGTATCGCGGGCCGGCACCGCCCCGCAGGTGAACACCACGTTGTGCACCCAGGCCTCCGGTCCCCCCACCTCCCAGCTGGTCTCCGGCGACAGCACGGGGTTGGGCGAGCGGTAGAGGATGCGGGAGGGATCAGCCGGGTCTACCAGCAGGACCCCCAGGTGGTACCTCACCTCCTGGTCCACCCCGTGGTACACCAGCAACCAGCCGAACTCGGTTTTCAGCGGTTGGCTGCCAGCCCCCACCTTCAGCGAGTCCCACCCCCGCCCCCAGCGTGGCCCCATCACGATGGCGTGTCGCTCCCTGGGCACCGGGAACCGCAGCTCGGGCAGACGGGTCATCCAGATACTGGGCTCGATGCGGTGATAGATGACGAAACGGCCGTCGAAGAGCTCCGGGAAGATGAGCGCATCCTTGTTGGTGATGTCCTCGAAGGCAAAGCCCAGCCTTCTCCAGGCGTCGAAGCGGCGGGCGATGAAGTCGCGCACCGGGATGGAGGCAGCGGCGATCTGGGCAATCACCCCGTCAAACGCCGTGTACAGCATGATGATATCGTCGCCGATGACCACCAGGCGGGGATCCTCGCACCCCCGTGCCTCGCGCGGGTGACCCGGTCCGAAAATGGGGTGCGAGAGCCGCTCCAGCACCCGGGTCCCATCGGTGACGGCCAGCCCCAGGCGCGACACGTGGTCCTCCCCCACCGCCCGGTACACCAGGTACACCTTGTCGCCCAGGCGCACGGCACCCGGGTTGAGCACGTAGCGGTTCTCCCAGGGATGACCTGCCACCGGTCCCAGCAGGGGGCCGCTGCCGACGCGGCGCAGCCGCCCCGCCTGCGGATATCCCGAAGGTTCAGCCTGCACCACCGCCTCCACCGGTGCCGGCGCCAGCCCCAGCCACCGTTCCAGCAGCGACTCGTCCCCGTGCCCGTCACCGATCATGTCCCAGGCCAGCACCGTCAGGTCCTCCTGCTCGAACCCCATCGCCTGGCAGATGCCTTCCAGCACCGCCAGATTGAACGCACCCCGCTCCACGACGCTGGCCAGGGGGGTCGGCAACCCAGGATGACCGGCATGGGCGTAGCCGGCCCAGGTCCAGACCGAGCAGGGGACGAACACCCCGTCCCCGGCCCCCATCCCCAACCCGTAGCCGGCCGCCGCAATGCGCACCAGCCCGGCCACCCGGTGGTGTTCAGTCCCCTCCAGGACCTGGGCCAGGGCGGACAGCGCGGCTGCCACCCGGCGGTGATGCAGGCTCTCCAGCACCTCGCGGGCCGCGAACGGCGCAGGGGACGCGCCGCTTTCCAGCGAGCGCGCGATGCGCCTCCCCATCGACCGGTGATCGGCCGCGAAATGAGCCCACATGTCAGAATAGCCGGCGGCTGTTTCCACGTGGTAGCAGAGGGAGAGGCAGAAGCGCAGGGTAGGGAAGGCCGCCCCCATCGCCTTGCTCATGGGCGCGATGGCCAGCCTGGCTGCCAGCCCGTCCCACTCCGATACCCCGGCCAGCCGGATTCCCCCCGCCTCCGGGATGTCCGCCAGCATCAAGGGACGCAGGGGGGTGAACTCCATCGCCTCCAGGCGCAGGTCCTCCAGCGCCCAGGCGATGCCGCGACTGATGCCTGCGGTTTCCTCCGCCAGCCGCGCCAGGCACACCAGGTCACGGGCGTCGAGTGGGCGGTGGAGGGTTCCTCCTGCTCCTGGACCGTGCTGCAGGGACGGCAGCGCGGGCGGGAAGCGGGCCAGCATCTCCCGCAGTACCTCCTCGCGCAGCGCCAGCACCGGGCGACTGGGCAGCAAGGCCAGCCAGGCCTCCGCCACCTGGCGACACCCTTCCGGCGTGTGCACGTCGCCGGGGACCAGTTCGCGCAGCGTCCCCTCCAACTCCCTCATCAGCGCACCGACCCGCTCCGCGATTTCCCTCCCGCTGGCCGACCAGGGCACACCCAGTTCCAGGTGCACGAAGCGGCTGAACTGCTGCTGCCAGCGCTTGAGCACACCCTGCAGCACCTCCCTGGCCCTCACCTGCCGGTTGCGCCGGTTGCCCAGCACGTCAGGCAATACCACCGGCACCCCGGGCACAAACTCCAGCGCGTAGAGGGGGGTGATGGGAGGCGCCGCCTCCGCCGCCACCAGCCGCCACCGGTGGCGGAATTCGGAGCCTGCCGCCACAAAGGCCTGACTCTGCTCGTGGAACACCTGCGCCCATTCCTCCTGCGCCTGCCACGGCCGCTGCGCTCGGGCAACACGTACACGGTGACGGTCAA
>JARYMO010000269.1 GCA_029907055.1 Syntrophomonadaceae bacterium
GGCGTACCATGCACTTCAAGGAGCAGGTGGCGACCCTGTACGCGGAACTGGTGTACGACGGGCTGTGGTACTCACAGTTGCGCGAGGCCCTGGACGCCTTCGTGGACCGCACCCAGCAGACGGTGACCGGACGGGTGAGGGTGAAGCTGTACAAGGGGAACTGCACCCCGGTGGGTGCGGAGTCCCCCTACTCCCTGTACCGCCACGACCTGGCCACCTTCGGCGCGGACGAGTTCTACAACCAGAAAGACGCCGAGGGCTTCATCAGGTTGTTCGGACTGCCCTTGAAGGTGCGGGCGCTGATGGAGCAGCAGGCGAAGAGGTGAGCACATGAAGCTGTGGGGAGGCAGGTTCACCGGCCGCACCGACGAGCTGGTGGAGCGGTTCAATTCCTCGCTGGCGGTGGACTGCCGCCTGTACCGCGAGGACATTCGGGGCAGCATGGCCCACGCCGCCATGCTGGCCCGCCAGGGCTACCTGGCGCCGGAGGAAGCGGAGGCCATCGTTGCCGGGCTGCAGCAGATCCTGGACGATATCGAGAGCGGGCGGCTGCAGTTCGACCCCGCCGCCGAGGACGTGCACAGCCAGGTGGAGAGCTGGCTGGTGGCGCGCATCGGGGAGCCTGGCAAGCGCCTGCACACCGGGCGCAGCCGCAATGACCAGGTAGCGCTCGACGTGCGCATGTACCTGAAGGAGCAGATTGACCAGCTCACCTCCCTGCTGGCGGGACTGCAGGAGGTGCTGCTGGACCTGGCGGAGGAACACCTGGAAACCATCATGCCGGGTTTCACCCACCTGCAGAAGGCGCAGCCAGTGACGCTGGCCCACCACCTGATGGCCTACGTGGAGATGTTCCTGCGCGACATGGGCCGCCTGCGCGACTGCCGGCGCCGCACCGACGTGATGCCGCTGGGCTCGGGAGCCCTGGCCGGCACCACCTTTGCCCTGGACCGGGAGTTCGTGCGCCAGCAACTGGGCTTCGCCGCCTTGAGCGCCAACAGCCTGGACGCGGTCAGCGATCGCGACTTCGTGCTGGAGTTCCTGGCGGCGGCCAGCATCGCCATGATGCACCTGTCCCGCTTCTGCGAGGAACTGGTGCTGTGGTCCTCGGACGAGTTCGGCTACGTGGAGATGGACGACGCCTTCGCCACCGGTTCCAGCATCATGCCCCAGAAGAAAAACCCCGACGTGGCGGAGCTGGTGCGGGGGAAGACGGGGCGCGTGTACGGCGACCTGGTGGCGGTGCTGACAGTGATGAAAGGACTGCCCCTGGCCTACAACAAGGACATGCAGGAGGACAAGGAGGCGCTGTTCGATGCCGTCGACACCCTCTCCCAGTGCCTGCAGGTCTTCACCCCCATGCTGCGCACCCTGAAGGTGCGGCGCGAGCGCCTGGCCCAGGCGGCGGCCGGAGGCTTCAGCAATGCCACCGACCTGGCCGACTACCTGGTGCGCAAGGGGGTGCCGTTCCGGACTGCCCACGAGGTGGTGGGCAGGGCGGTGCTGTACTGCCTGCAGCACGGGCTGGCGCTGGACGAGGTGCCGCTGGCCACGCTGAAAGAGTTCTCGCCTTTCATCGAGGAGGACGTCTACCCGCAGCTGCAGGTGGCAGGCTGCGTGCGCAACCGCTCGGTGTGGGGGGGGCCGGCGCCGGCCACCGTGGCGGAGGCTATTCGGCAAGCCCGCGTGCGGGTGCAGGAGGTGGTCTCGGCATGAGCAGGTTCCGCGGCCTGGAGGAAGACCTGGAGGCCGTCGAGGAATGGGTGGAGGAGTTCTTCGCCCGCATGATGGGGATGTTCACTGCCTTCTTCGCCAACCTCTCGCTGCCCGATGCGGTGGCCAGCATGGAGGCGCTTGCCTTCGGCGGCATCGTCGAGGAACAGTTGGCGGGGGAACCCCCCGAGGTTATCGCCTACGCCGTGCGCCGGGTGGCGCAGTTGCAGGACCTGGAGGTAGCACGCTACCGGGCCTACCAGGAACGAGCGTGACGCGGGCGGCGGCCTTGACAGGCGGCCGTGGCGCTGGTAATATCGGGGACGTAGAAGGGCAATGGCCTTCGCCGGCGTGGCTCAGTGGTAGAGCAGTCGATTCGTAATCGACAGGTCGCCAGTTCGAATCTGGCCGTCGGCTCCAGGGAAATCGGGCGGCAGACGCTGACCATACCCGGGCGCAGCAGGCCTCCGCGTACACCGCGGGGCCTGCTTCTTTCTTGTCCGGGCGCCTGGATACGAGGCCGGGTGTCGCGGAGAGGGGGCTTCCCCGGCCAGGCAGGCGTTGCGCTCCGGTACCTCCGCTGGGCGGGGAGCGGACGGCGGGCAAACCGGCGACGGCGTGCCGCGGGGGTCACAATAAGGGGGCCACTGGCGAGCGGGCTGTG
>JARYMO010000270.1 GCA_029907055.1 Syntrophomonadaceae bacterium
CGGCGAGGCGGGGAGCCCGGCGGGTATAATGGAGGTAGGAGCCGGGCATGGAGCGCCAGGCGAGGAAAGGGGGCAGGGAACCGTGATCAGGGTGCACGAGGGAAGGAAGTATGTCATCCACGGCGGGGTTACCTTTGACCTGGGCGAGTTCGGCAACTTCGACGCCCACGAGGTGACGTTCCTGGACGAGACGCACGGCCGCTTCAAGGGCACCTACCTGCCCATCGGCGACGAGCGGCAACCGGACCGCTACCTGCGCGTCACCTTCGCGGACGAGATCAACGATCGCACGCTGGCCGAGGTGCTGGAGCTGGACTGGGAGGACTGGCGGCTGGAGGACTGAGGCCGCTGTCACCGCGGGGTGCCTGCGGGACAGGGAGCGGCGGGCGGAGGATCCGGGCGGTAGGCCTTGGCATGAGCGTCACGCGCCCGCGCCCTCCTCGGCCGGTGAAGCCTGCGGCAGCCACCGTTCCAGCAGCTCCGCCCTGCTGATCCAGGCCAACTCCGGCCGCGCCCGCAGGTGGCGGCCGGCGGGAGGGCGGCCGGTGGGACGGTAGACCCACATGACCAGGCGCTCCCAGCGCCCCAGCAGCCCCGGCGCCCACCCGGGCGGCATCTCCTGCACGTGGAAGCCCAGGGCGCGCGCGTGCGCCTGCAGCAGCGTGTAGCCCAGCAGCACCTGGACGTCGGCGAAGCGCGGGTCGGAGGCCACGTGCCTGGCCAGTCCGCGCATGGACTCGCGCGCCTCGCGCAGCAGGCGGGCCGCCGAGCGCTGGGCGTCGGCGCCGCGGTCCTGCAGGCGCAGGCTGTCGAGGTGGATCTCCCCCACCAGGTCACCGCTGCGGGCCGCCACGCTGCCGTCCGCGCCGCGCAGCTCGGGCCCCCGGTAGCGGGACAACCCCAGGCGGAAGATGTTGGTGGCGTCCAGCCGCTCCACCTGGTACAGGCGCGCGAAGACCCGCTCCCACCCTTCCCAGGCGGCGAACAGCAGCCTGCGGCGCAGGGTCCAGTCGGGGAGGTCCGGCAGCACCAGGGCCAGCTTGCGCTCCTGCCGCACCCGATGGCACAGGTCATCCAGGGCGCGCAGGGTGTTGGCGGGCGCCCCTGGCTGGCCGCCGGCGTCGTGCAGCAGCACGATGGCCCCGTCGCGGGCCTTGCGCACCACCTCGTCCGCCACCCGCTGCGGGCCACGCCCGACCAGCCAGTCATGCGCCTCCACGTTCCACAGCACCAGCTTCCGGCGTCGCGCCCGCACCCACGCCCAGGTGGCCAGGTTCAGCGTGCCCCACGGAGGCCGCACCCACTCCACCGGCCGCCCGCTGATGGCCTCGATGGTGGCCACCGATTCCTCCCAGTCGCGCCAGGTGGCCCACGGAGAGACGAACCAGGGGTAGCGGTGACGGTGCGAGTGGGCCCCCAGGCGGTGCCCCTCGGCCACCATGCGCCGCACCAGGCCGGGGTGGCGGGCCGCCCGCTCGCCCACCAGGAAGAAGGTGGCCTTCACCCCGTGGCGGCGCAGCACGTCCAACACCGCCGGCGTGATGTGCGCATCCGGCCCGTCGTCGAAGGTCAGGGCCACCCCGGGACCGTAGTGCCGGGTCCAGGCCCCCATCCCCAGCCGGTGCACCAGCAGGTCGGGGACCAGCGTGTAGCCTGCCAGGCCGCCCAGCAGCAGGGCGGCCGCCCACGCCAACCACTCCACCCTTGCCTCTCCTTTCGCTATCGCCTGTTCCCACCGTGGCCGGGGCGCCGGTCCAGGCTGGCCATCAGCCGCTCCACCACGCCCCCGGCGTACAGCACCGCCATCGCCGCCAGCACCGCGCCGCTGACCCAGAAGGGGGCGTGCGGCCCCCAAGCGTCCCACACCCGCCCGGAGAGGAAGGCCCCGGCCGCGTTGCCCACCCCTTCCACGGTCATGAAGAAGGCCCACATGGTGCCGCGCTTTTCTGGCGTCAGCACCCGCGCCATCACCCCGTTCCAGGCCGGCAGGATGAGCGCGTAGCACACCCCGATGAGCGCCGCCATGACAAAGGCCACCTGCAGGCTGCGCTGCAGCGGCAGCAGCACCAGCAGCAGCGCCGCCGTCCCGAAGCCTGCCACCAGCGGCACCCGCGGCCCCTGCCGGTCAGCCAGGCGGCCGGCCGGCACCAGCAGCAGCACCGTGCACACCCCCGCCCCCACCAGGAACGAACTGAACTGCGCCGGCGAGAGGCCGAAGGTGGTGCGCGCGAACAGGGCGATGACCGGGATGAGCAGCCCCAGCGACATGGTCTGGGCGAACATCCCCGGGTACAGCACCCTGACCGCGCCCAGATCCCGCACCAGTTCGGCGAAGAACTGCGCCGGCGGCAGCTCC
>JARYMO010000271.1 GCA_029907055.1 Syntrophomonadaceae bacterium
GTGGCGTGCAACTCTTCCTGGGTGCCCGGGTGCAGGAGCTGGCAGGGAGCGAGCGGGTGGAAGGCGTGCGCCTGGTGGACGGCACCTTCATCCCCGCGGACCTGGTGCTGCTGTCCACCGGCACCCGGCCCAACGTCGAAGTCGCCGAGGCTGCCGGGCTCAAGGTGGCGCAGGGAGTGGTGGTGGACGCCAAGATGCGCACCAGCGACCCCGACGTGTACGCCGCCGGGGACGTGGCGCAGTTCGGCGAGCAGGTGGTAGGGCTGTGGCCGGTGGCGCTGGAGATGGGGAGGATCGCCGGGGCCGCTGCTGCCGGGGACTGGATCGAGTACCGCCCGCCGCTGCTGTCCACCATGCTGGCGGCCTTCGACAAGGAGATCTTCTCGGTGGGCGAGGTGAACCTCCCGCCCCAGGAGTGCCGGGTGGTGGAGGTGCAGGACCCGCCGGCCGACTTCTACAAGAAATCGTTCATCAAGAACGGGGTGCTGGTAGGGGAGATCATCATCGCCCCCAGCGTGGACACCACCCGCTCCCTGCGCGGCCTCGGTCGTGACGAAAGCGGCGAGAAGCGGTACACACGCTGGAAGTGCAGGGTGTGCGGCTACATCCACGAGGGGCCCGAACCTCCAGACGAGTGCCCGGTGTGCGGGGCCCCCAAGAACATGTTCGATCCCCTGGACTAGCCACGGGGTCCCCCGGGCAGGAGAGGAGTGAGTGGCAATGAAGGTGATGGCGCTCAACTGCGGGAGCTCCTCCGACAAGTACATGGTGTACGACTGGGAGAAGCGCCGCATCATGTGCAAGGGCATCGTCGAGCGGGTCACCCTGGGGGGGTCGTTCTGCGTGCACGAGGTGACGGGCCGGGAGGCGGTGCGCCTGGAGCATGAATGTCCCACCCACCTGGAGGCGGTGGAGTTCATCCTGCGCCTGCTGGAGAGTCCCGAACACGGGGTGCTGTCCTCGGTGCGGGAGCTCGACGCGGTGGGCCACCGGGTGGTACACGGGGGGGAGCGCTTCGCGCGCTCGGTGCTCATCGATGCCGAGGTGCTGGCCACCTTCAAGGAACTGGAAGGCCTGGCCCCCCTGCACAACCCGCCCAACGTGATGGGCATCGAGGCGGCGCAGCGCCTGTTGCCGGACGTGCCCCACGTGGCGGTGATGGACACCGCCTGGCACCAGACCATGGCCCCGGCCCAGTACCTGTACGCGGTGCCGTTCGAGTGGTACGAGAAGTACCGCATCCGGCGCTACGGGTTCCACGGGACCTCGCTGCTCTACGTGACCAAGCGGGCGGCGGCGCTGCTGGGCAAGGACCCCTTCCAGGTCAACCTGGTCTGCCTGCACATCGGCAACGGGGTGAGCGCCAACGCGGTGAAGAACGGCGTTTCCTTCGACACCAGCATGGGGTTCACCCCCCTGGAGGGCCTCATCATGGGGACCCGCGCCGGCGACCACGACGCGGCCCTTGATTTCTACGTGATGCAGAAGGAGAACCTCAGCCCCCAGGAAATGGATGCCATCCTCAACAAGAAGAGCGGGCTGCTGGGCATCACCGGCAAGTACGCCGATCGCCGGGACATCCTGGCGGCCATGGAGCAGGGCGATGAGCGGGCGCGGCTGGCCTTCGAGATGGAGACCTACCGCATCAGGAAGTACGTGGGTGCGTACGCCGCCGCCGTGGGCGGCATCGACGCGGTGGTGTGGACGGCCGGGGTGGGCGAGATGGCAGCCCCCATCCGGGCCGAGGCCATGAGGGGCCTGGAGTTCATGGGCATCAAGCTGGACCCGGCCCGCAATGCGGCCGCCCGCAGCCGCAACGCGGAGTTCGAGATCTCCACCGACGACTCGCCGGTCAAGGTGCTGGTCATTCCCACCGACGAGGAGATCGTCTTCGTGGAAGACGTGGTAGCCCTGCTGGAGGGGCGCTACGACGTGCACACCCGCTTCCACTACACCTTCCAGGACCCGGGGTACCGCAACCGCATGCGGGAGGCGGAGTTCGAGCGGGAGCTGGCGGAGAGGCCGGAGCTGGCGCGGGCGCTGCGCCGGCCACCGGGTGCGTGAGGCGGAGGAGGACGCAGATCGCGCAACGGGGGCAGGCCCTGCTCGACCTGCCCCCGCCGTTTCCGCGTCCGGGTCAGACCGCGGTCTTGATGCCGCTGTCCTCGTAGTGGGAGAACTGCATGCAGAACGAGGCCTTGCCCTGGGTCAGGGAGCGGATGGAGGTCGAGTAGCCGAATAACTCGGCCAGGGGCACCAGGCTCCTGATGACCTGGGTGCGCTGGTGGGTCTCCATCGACTCCAGGCGCCCGCGCTTGCTGTTGATGTGGCTCATGATGTTGCCGGTGAACT
>JARYMO010000273.1 GCA_029907055.1 Syntrophomonadaceae bacterium
GCCCACCTTCAGGCGGGTGCCAACCGGCAGGTCAGCTATGTCAATCCCCCGGGTGGTGAGGTTCTCGGCAAAATCTCCTGGCCCGACCTGTACCCCGCGCTCGCGGGCTGCACGCTCAATGCTCTCCAGGGCCAGCAGGCTCACCTGTCGCTCCCAATCGCCGCCATGCCCGTCGCCGGCCAGGCCGAAGCCGGCCACCAGCTCGGCCTCCTCCACCGGGCGCTTGAGCTGCCCGCGCTCCGGGCTCACGCACACCGACACCACCGTGCCCCTGGTCCCCACGACATCCCCCTCCCCGGGTCTCACCAGGCTGCCGCTCTTCCCCCCGGACTTGGCCAGCAGCCGGATCTCCTCCACCTGCATCCAGCGGTCCACCGCCTTGCACATGTCGTACACCGTCAGCGCCGCCACCGCGGCTGCGGTCATGGCCTCCATCTCCACCCCAGTCCGGCCCGTGCACGAGACCTCGGCCGTCACCACCAGGCCCGACGGCTCCTGGAAGCTGAAGGAGATGTCCACCGCGTCCAGCGGCAGGGGATGGCACATGGGGATCAGCTCGGGGGTCCGCTTGGCTGCCATCACTCCCGCCACCTGGGCCACCGCCAGCACATCGCCCTTGGCGATGCCGCCGCTGCGAATGCGCTGCAGCGTTTCCGGCCGCATGCGGACCAGCGCCGAAGCGATGGCCCGCCGGGCGCTCTCCGGCTTGTTGCCCACGTCCACCATGCGGGCGCGACCTTGCTCGTTGATGTGGGTAAGTTCCACCCCTCAGCCTCCAATCTGGTACATCTTGCGGTCCCGGTGTTGCCAGCGGTTCTCGGCCATCAGGTGCCGCTCCGGCTTCATCCGCACCCCCTGCCTCACCAGCTCGCCCAGGTACCGGTCGTCGCGCCCCTCACGCATCGGCCCGCGCAGGTCGATCTCCCTGCAGTCGTACAGGCACGCCCGCAGCTTTCCGTCCGCGGTCAGGCGCAGGCGGTTGCACTCCGCGCAGAAGTGGTTGCTCATGGGCGAAATGAACCCGATGCTGCCGGGCGCCCCCTGCAGCGCGTAGTACTTGGCGGGGCCGTTGCCGCGGCTCATTTTCCCCGGGGTCAACTGGTACTGCTCCTCGATGACCTGGCGGATCTCCTCGCAGCGCATGATGCGGTCGTGCTGCCAGAACTCCAGGTGCCCCACCGGCATGAACTCGATGAAGCGCACGTGCAGCGGCCGCTCGGCTGCCAGACGGCAGAAGTCCAGGATCTCATCGTCATTGAACCCCCTGATGATGACCACGTTCACCTTGACCGGGTGGAACTCGAGTTCCAGCGCCAGGTCCAGGGCCCGGGTCACCGCTTCCAGGTGCCCGAAGCGGGTGATGAACCGGTATCGCTTGGGGTCCAGGGTGTCCAGGCTGAGGTTCACGCGGTGCAGGCCGGCAGCCTTGAGCTGCAGCGCCATGGCTGGAAACAGCACCCCGTTGGTGGTGATGGCGATGTCATCGATGCGGTCGATGGCCGCCACCATTCGTACCAGCTCTGGCAGGTTACGCCGCACCAGCGGCTCCCCGCCCGTCAGCCGCACCTTGCGGATGCCCACTTCGGAAGCCACCGCGATGATGCGGGCGAACTCCTCCAGCCGCAGCACCTCTTCGTGCGGCTTGATGTCGATCCCCTGCTCAGGCATGCAGTACCGGCAGCGCAGGTTGCAGCGGTCGGTCACCGACACCCGCAGGTAGTTGATCTCCCGCCCCCGTTCGTCCCGCATTCACTCACTCTCCCACATGAGCTGGCCGCTCAGTTCCAGCCCGTATCCCCCGTATTCCTCCACGCGGCCACGGAACTCCCCGCTCTCCAGTGCCCGCGCCAGGGCGCTCTCCATCTCCGCGGGCACCAGGTCAGTCCGCAAGCACAGGTCATAGCGTTCCTCGGCCAGGGGAACGAAGTCCAGTCCCAGCGCCCGGGCCGCCGCACAGATGCCCATCCCCACGTCGGCGGCGCCGTTGAGCACCGCTGCCGCCACCGCCAGGTGCGAGTACTCCTCGCGTCCGTAGCCGTGAATGGTATCGGAATCAATGCCTTCTCTGCGCAGCAGGTGGTCCAGCAGGATGCGAGTGCCTGCTCCCTGCTGGCGGTTGATGAAGCGGATCCCCGGGCGGACCAGGTCCGCCAGGCCCCTGATTTCCGCAGGGTTCCCGGGCCTCACCAGGAGCCCCTGCTGCCGGGTCACCAGGTTCACCAGCCGGATGGGCACCCCCTGCAGGTAGCGACGCACGTAGCTGATGTTGTAGTCGCCGGTGGAAGGGTCCAGCAGGTGCACCCCGGCCAGGTGGGCTTCGCCGCGGCGCAACGCCGCCAGCCCCCCCAGGC
>JARYMO010000272.1 GCA_029907055.1 Syntrophomonadaceae bacterium
GCTCTCCATGGCCATCTGCACGTTGCTCCCGTCGCGGGCGATGGCCACGGTGTGCGTCCCACACACCTCCATCAGCGAGACCGGGGCGGTTTCGCCGCGGACCTCCTCCAGGAGGGCGGCCAGGTAGTCCTTTTCGCCGGTCATGATGCTACCGGGCATGTTGCTCAAGCTCCTTCAACAGCGCCAGTGTCTCCCGCGCCCACTCCTCGTCAATGATCTCCATGGCAAACCCGGCGTGGATGAGCACGTAGTCTCCCGCCTGCACCTCAGGGGTGAGGCGGGTGCTGATCTGCACCTGGTTGCCGCTGACATCGGCGCGGGCCAGGTCCTGGCCCAGCAGTTCCACCACGCGCCCGGGAACTCCCAGACACACTATCCACTCACCTCGCTCGCAATGACCGCCTGCCCCAGCGCGATGCCTCCGTCGCCCGGCGGCACCTGTCGGTGGTGGTAGACGGCGAACCCCCTTCGCTCCAGCTCTTGTACCAATTCTACCAGCAGGATCTGGTTGTGGAAGACCCCGCCGCTCAGGACCACCCGCTGCAGGCCGGTGAGGTCCCGGGCCTGGCCCAAGGCCGCGGCAAACATCTCTACCAGGGTACGGTGAAACCGGGCTGCCACCACCGGTACCCCCGCCCCCCGCTGGACATCAGCGAGCAGCTCGCGCCACATCGGCCGCACGTCCATCAACAGCCCGCAATCGCCATGGTCCAGCGCGAACGCGTAGGACGGCTGGCCTCGCTCGCCTGCGGCCGCCGCTTCCAGCTCGGCCGCCGCCTGCCCCTCGTAGTGAACGGCGGTGCACACTCCCAGCAGGGCCGACACCGCGTCGAACAGGCGTCCGCAGGAGGAGGTCTGGCCTCCCCGCAGCCGGCCCGAAAGCTGTTTCACCAGCAGCTGTCGTTCCTGCTGGTCGAGGTCGGGGAGTAGCCTGGCCGCCGCCCCGGCGGCCTCATCCCCCAGCAGCTGGTGCAGGTACACGAAGGCCATGCGGTAGGGGCGCCTGACCGTCACCTCCCCCCCGGGCAGCGGGACGTAGTGCAGGTGGCCAACACGCCGGTACCCCTGGTATCCGCCGGCGAGGATTTCGCACCCCCACGCCGCCCCGTCAGGTCCCCACCCGGTGCCGTCACAGACCAACCCCAGGACCTCTCCGGTCAGGCCGTTCTCAGCCATGGCTGCCGCCATGTGCGCGTGGTGGTGCTGCACGCCTACCAGGGTAACCCCTGCCTGCTGCCCCCTGGCCCAGCGGGTGCTGTCGTAGTCGGGGTGCAGGTCGTGGGCGATGACTTCCGGCTCCACCGACAACATGCGGGCGAAGCGCGGGATGGCTTCCCGCCACCGGCGATAGTTGCCGAGGTGGTTGAGGTCTCCCCAGTGCTGGCTGAGGAAGGCCTGCTCGTCGCGGGTGATACAGAAGGTGTTCTTCATCTCGGCGCCCACCGCCAGCACCGGGCGGACGGCGCGCGGCAGCCGCACTCCCAGGGGGACGAATCCCCGCGCCCGGCGCATGAACTGGGGGGTGCCCAGCGCGGTCACCTGCATCACCGAGTCATCGCAGGGGTTGAAGATGTCACGGTCGTGGAGCAGGAAGTAGTCAGCCACCTCCCGCAGGACGGTCAGCGCCTCCTGGTTGTCAATGATGAGCGGTTCGTCGCTGATATTGGCACTGGTCATCACCAGCAGCTCCAGCCCGGGCGCGAACAGCAGGAAGTGCAGGGGCGTGTAGGGCAGCATCACCCCCAGGGTGGGAAGCCCGGGGTGGATGGCGTCGTCCGGCAGCGGGCTGTCCGGGCGCCTGGGCAGGATGACGATGGGGGCCTGGGGCGAGGCGAGCCAGGCTTCCTCCGCCGGCGTCACCCGGCAGTAGCGCCGCACGGCCTCCATGTCCCGCGCCATCACCGCGAAAGGCTTGGCCTCGCGGCGTTTGCGCCGGCGCAGCTCTTCCACCGCGGCCCGGTTGGTGGCGTCCGCGGCCAGGTGGAAGCCCCCCAGCCCCTTCACCGCCAGGATCGCTCCCCGCCGCAACAGGTCAACCGCTTCCGCCGCCACCGGTCGTCCACGGGCATCGCACAGGGTGACGCGCGGCCCGCACTGCGGGCAGGCATTGGGCTGGGCATGGAAACGGCGGTGCAGGGGGTCGTCGTACTCGCGCTGGCACTGTGGACACATGGGGAAGGGGGCCATGGTGGTCTGCGCCCGGTCGTACGGGACATCCCTGATGATGGTGAAGCGGGGACCGCAGTTGGTGCAGTTGGTGAAGGGGTAGCGATAGCGGCGGTCGCCCGGATCAGTCACTTCGTGCCTGCAGTCGGCGCACACCGCAATGTCAGGCGGGATCATCACCGTCT
>JARYMO010000274.1 GCA_029907055.1 Syntrophomonadaceae bacterium
CGCTTCAACCTGCAGGGAGAGGAGGGGGCTGCCCGGCTGTTCATGGGCGAGGTCACCCGCGGCAGGTTCGGCGGGGGGTTCCTGTACACCAACCAGGCCAGCGTGAGCCTGGGCCTGGTGGTGGGCATCGCCGCCCTGGACGGGGGCGAGGAGGTCAGGCTGCCGGAACTGCTGGACGAGTTCAAGCGGCGCCCGGAGGTGGCCCGGCTGCTGGCAGGCGGCAACCTGGCCGAGTACTCGGCCCACGTGGTGCCAGAAGGGGGGCTGGACAGCATGGGGCCGCTGTATGGCCACGGCATCCTGGTGGCGGGGGACGCGGCCGGGCTGGCCATGAACATCGGGGTGACGGTGCGGGGCATGGAGTACGCCCTGGCCTCGGGCTACTACGCCGCGCAGGCGGTGCTGCAGGCCCGGCAGGCGGGCGATTTCAGCGCTGCCTCGCTGGCCCGCTACGAGGCGATGTTGAGGGACAGTTTCGTGCTGAAGGACTTCACCAGCTTCCGGGAGGCGCCCCACGTGCTGGATAACCCGCGGCTGTTCCAGCACTACCCCGAGCTGGTGACCGGCATCCTGCGCGAGGTGTACGCGGTGCCGGCGGGACCGAAGGACCGGCTCTTCGCCACCGTGGCGCGGCGCCTGGACGCCGGGCAGCTGTGGCAGATGGCCAGGGACGCGTGGAGGTTGCGCAAGATATGAACGAGGTGCTGGGACTCAAGGCGAAACTGGGCCTGGACGTGTTCAAACCGGACCGGGAACCGCACATCCGCATCCGCCAGGGGCGCGAGAGCGACCCGCGGCTGCGCCTGGCGGTGCGGGCCTGCCCCGCCGGCCTGTACACGGAGGCGGGGGGAAGCGTGGAACTGAGTATCGACGGGTGCCTGGAGTGCGGCACCTGCCTGCTGGCCTGCGGGCCGGAGGTGTTGGAGTGGGACTATCCCAACGGCGGTGCGGGCGTGCAGTTCCGCTTCGGCTGAAGAGGCGCACGCCGCCCGGCGTGAAGAGGAGGCGACGGCATGAACATCGTGGTGGCCATGAAACAGGTACCGGACCTGCAGCAGATCCGCATCCGCGACCGGCAGCCGGTGATGGAGAACGTGCCCCTGACCCTGGGCGCCATCGACCGCAATGCGCTGGAGGCGGCGGTGCGCCTGAAGGAGGCCGGGGACGCCACCGTCACGGTGCTGATGGCGGGCAACGGCGAGGTGGAGGAGACGGTCAAGGAGGCGCTGGCGGCAGGCGCTGACCGTGCCTGCCTGGTGGTGGACGAGGCGCTGCAGGAGGCGGACGGCGCGGTGGTGGCGCAGGTGCTGGCGGCGGCCATCCGGGGCATGGAGGACGTGAAGCTGGTGCTGTTCGGCGAGGGCAGCGCCGACAACTACTCGGGGCAGGTGGGTTCCCGGGTGGCGGCGCTCCTGGGGTGGCCCCAGGTGGGCTTCGCGGCCTCGCTGGAGGTGGAGGGCGACACCGTGCGCGTGGTGCGGGCACTGGAGGACGAGGACGAGGTGCTGGAGTCGCCGGCGCCGCTGGTGGTGACGGTGCTGGGCGACATCAACGAGCCCCGCATCCCCTCGGTGAGCCAGATCCTCAAGGCGGGCCGCAAGCCCAAGGAAGTGCTGGAGCCGCGCGAGCTGGGGGTGGAGGTGGCGGCCCGCAACACCACCGCCACCGTGTCCAGCGAGGCCCCCGATACGCGGCGCGAGGGGCGGCGGTTGCACAGCGTGGAGGAGCTGCTGGCGGTGCTGCGGGCCGAAGGCTTCACGAGGGGGTAGGACGATGAGCAAGGTACTGGTATACAGCGAGCGGGTCCCCCTGGCAGCGGAGCTGCTGACCGCGGCAGCGGCCATCGCCGGCGGGGAACCGGTGACGGCGGCCTGCATCGACGACCCGTCGGCCGCCGAAGAGCTGGCGGCGCTGGGGGCGGATGAGATCATTCTGGCCACAGGCGCCACGCCGTGCCAGCCGCCGATCAAGGGGCTGGACCGGGCCAACGTGATGGAGGCCATCGAGTACCTGCGCGGCACGAAGCAGACGGGGCAGAGGGTGGCCGTGGTGGGCGGCGGGCTCACCGGCTGCGAGATCGCCTACGACCTGGTGCTCAAGGGGAAGAAGCCGGTCATCATCGAGATGATGGACGACCTGTTAAAGGTCAAGTACCTGTGCGCGTCCAACAGCAACATGCTGCGCGATCTGATCCGTTATCACCACATCCCGGTGGAGCTGAACGCCAAGGTGACCGAGATCACCGACCAGGGGGTCAAGATCGACTCGCTGACCGGGGTGAGGAACATCCCCTGCGACAGCGTGGTGATGTCGGTGGGGTAC
>JARYMO010000275.1 GCA_029907055.1 Syntrophomonadaceae bacterium
TCCAGTGACATTTTCTCAGACCGATTAGGGTGACATTATCTCAGATCGTTGACAGGCGCCGCGGCCCTGCTCTCCTGGCGCCGCTCCGCCGGCCCCACAGGCAGCAGCCACTGGTGGCGCGTGGCAGGCGGGGCACCGGCGGGAGCCTTTCCCGCTTCAGCCTGTGGTGACGCGGAAGTCGTCGCGGGCTGCCTCGCGATCCTCCTGCAGGCGGACCTGCTTGCCCAGGCGGGCCGCGATGTACGCCAGGTCCTCCTCGTTCTCGCGCAGGGCCGCCACCACCTCGGGGTGGGCAACACACACCAGGGTATGCCCCTGCAGGTGTCCCATTGCCGCCAGGCGGCGCTTGATGTCGTTGCACACCGCACTCAGGGAGGGCACAGTTCCACTGCCCCCGCAGCACGTGCAGGGTTCCTCCAGCAACTGGCCCAGGCCGAAGCGAGACTTGCGTCTCGTCATTTCCAGCAAGCCCAGCCGGGTCAGGCCCAGCACCCGGGTGTGGGCCTTGTCGCGGTTCAGTTCAGCGCGCAGGCGCTGCACCACCATCTCCTGGTGCTCGCGGCTGCTCATGTCGATGAAATCGACCAGCACAATGCCGCCAATCCTGCGCAGGCGCAACTGGCGCGGGATTTCGCGGGCCGCATCCAGGTTGGTCTTCAGCACCGTGTCGGCCAGCTGGTCCTGCCCGGTGTAGCGGCCGGTGTTCACGTCGATGATGGTCATGGCTTCGGTTTCCTCGATGACCAGGTAACCACCGTGCTTCAGCCACACCCGTGGTTGCAGCGCCCGCTTGATTTCCTTCTCCAGTCCGTAGCGGGCAAACAGCTCTCCCGGCTCCAGGCGTACGGTGAGCGCCGGGACGGGCGGGTGGGCTGCCAGCACCTGCTGCACGGTGGCCAGCGCTCCCTCGTCGTTGGTCACGATGTCACGGGTGCTGCTGTCGAGGTACTCGCGCAGGCACCGCTCGATGACTCCCACGTCGCCGTACACCATGCGGGGGGGACCACCCTGGCGCGCCTCCGCCACAATGCGCAGCCATTCCGCCACCAGCGCCTGCAGTTCTGCCAGCAACTCCTCCCGCGAGGCGTCTCCGCTGGTGGTGCGGGCAATGACCCCCATGCCCGGGGGTTTGGCGGCCTCCAGCTGCCGTTTGAGTTCTGCGCGTCCCTGGCTGTCGGTGATCTTGCGCGACACGTAGACGCCGTCCTGGTGAGGCAGCAGGACCAGGTGATTGCCGGGGAGCGAGATTTCCTGCGTGACGCGCGCGCCCTTGTCTCCGCTGGGTTCCTTCTTGACCTGCACCAGCACCGGCTGCCCCCGCTTCAGCACCTCCTGGATGCGCAGCTCCTGGCGCCGCCCCTGGTGGAGGGTATCCCCCACGAAGAGGAACGCGTTGCGCGATAGCCCGATATCCACAAAGGCACAGGACAGCCCGGGGACGATGTCCCGCACGATGCCGGTGAATATCTTGCCCACCGTGGCGTGCGGGTTCTCCCAGAACACCTCCACCAGGCGCCCGTCCTCGGTGATGCCGACCCGGGTCTCCCAGGGGTAGGCCTCTATGACCAGTCGTCGTTCCACGCGTCCACCCTCTTCCCGTCCAGCAGCGAATGGGTCACGCCATCCGCCAGCGCATAGACCCCGGCGCGACAGACGTCGCTGACCTCGCAGTCCAGTCCCGCCTGGCGCAAGGCCAGTTCCAGCTCGTCCGCCCTCACGTTGCCGGCGTCCCCTGCCGCCACCAGGGCCTCGATGCGCAGGACGCCCGCCCTGCGGCGCAGGCGCATGGCGGAAATGCCCGGGCGCAGATCCTTGACACGTGCCGTCTTGCCCCGCGACAGCACCTCCAGCCTCTCGGCGGCCATGACCCGTTCCACCACCCGCGCCACCTCCTGCTCCGCGCACGGCTCCGCCACTCCCAGCGAGTACACCGCCGCATTGACCGCCGCCTGCAGGGCGGGGGCGCCGGGGGCCAGCTCCGCCGCACGGCGCACGTGCAGGCCGGGAGGCATCACCTTCTGCAGCCGTTCGACGACTTCTTCCACCGGCACGTGCTCGGCCAGCTCCACGTCCAGCAGCTCGCGTCGCCCCCACACTCCCACCGGCAGCACCGTGCCCAGGGACATCTTCAGGTGGGGGTTGAACCCGGCGGTCAGCGCGACGGGGAGGCAGGCCCTGCGCATCGCCCGTTCCATGGCCCGCACCAGCGCCAGGTGGGGCAGGTGCCGCACCTCCCTCCCCTTCTCATACTCGATTCGCAGGTGCACCGTCGTCTCCCTCCACCACCAGGGCCACCCCCAGGTTGGGGCATACCC
>JARYMO010000276.1 GCA_029907055.1 Syntrophomonadaceae bacterium
GCTGGCGGCGTTGGCGGGGGCCCTGCTGGCGTCCCGGCAGCGGGCCTACGCGGTGGCCGTCCTGTCAGTGGCGGCCGGGTTTCTCGCTCCCTTTCTGCTGGGGCGCCAGGCCGCCGGTGCGCTGGCCTTGCTCGGCTACGCGGCGGTCATTGACCTGGGGGTCGTGTACCTGGCCGGGCACCGCAACTGGCGCAGTCTCAACCTGCTGGCCTTCGTGGGTACGATGGTGACAGTGGTCGCGGCCCGGGGGCTCGTACCCCCCGAGGTGCCGTGGTACATACTGCAGCTGTTCCTGGGGCTGTACTTCGTCCTCTTCGGGGCCATCGCGTTCTGGTACAACGTGTGGCGAGGGTCCGAGACCAGGACGCTGGACGTTGTCCTGCTGGTGGCCAACGGGATGGCGTTCTTCTCCCTCACCTACCAGCACCTGGCGGCGAGGTTCCCCTCGTGGATGGGGCCAGCCGCGATTGCCCTGGCTGCCCTGTACCTGGGGGTGGCGCTGGGGCTGCGCAGGTCCGGCCGGGGCGACAACCTGCTCTTCCTCTCGCTGCTGGGCACCGGCCTGGCCTTCGTCACCGTGGCGGTGCCCATCCAGTTGCAGGAGCGGTGGGTGGCGGTCGCCTGGCTGGTCGAGGCATCGGTACTGGTGCTGGCGGGGGTCAGGGGTGGCAACGTGTGGGTGCGCTCGGCCGGGCTCGCCCTGCTGACCACGGTAGCGCTGGGGGCCAGCACCCAGTACGTGCACTTCCCGCAGCCGCCGTTGCCACTGCTGAACGAGCGTTCCCTGACCTTGCTGCTGGCGGCCCTGGGGTTCGTGCTGGCGTCGGTGCTGTACGGGGGCGCCGCCGGTCTTGCCCCAGCGGAACGGCTGCTGTCCAGACCCGCTGGCCTGGCCGCCCTGCTGCTGGGCATGGCGTACCTGGCCTGGGAAGTGGGCAATGCCGTGCTCCGCTACCACCTTCCCTCCTCGCCCGCTTTCGCGGTGTCCCTGGCCTGGGGCGTCCTGGCCCTGGGCCTGGTCAGCCTTGGCTGGGCGAGGGACCTGAAGGGGGTGCGGGTGGCGGCACTGGCGTTGTTCGCGGCGACTACCTTCAAGGTGCTGGTCTTCGACCTCGGTGCCCTGGCCGTAGGGTACCGGGTGCTCATCCTGCTCATCGTGGGTGCCATGTTGTTGGCGGTATCTTTCGGCTACCAGCGGCGGGGGAGGGACTGAAACGGTGGAGAGGGTGCTGGCGCCGCTGATGCTGGGCGCGGTCAACGTGCACAACCTGTCCCAGGAGGGCGGCGGGGAGAAATGACGCGCGGGCCCGAAGGCCGCGCGAGGAGGGAAGGACAATGAGGGTCAGTGGGAGAGGCTTTGACGAACCCCGACCGGTGCGCATCACGCCTGGCTTCACCAGTGCGCCGGCAGGCTCGGTGCTCATCGAGACCGGCCATACCCGGGTGCTGTGCACGGCCTCGGTGGAGGAGAGGGTGCCGCAGTTCCTGCGCGGGGGCGAGAGCGGGTGGGTCACCGCCGAGTACTCGTTGTTGCCCGGCTCGACCCCGGTGCGCACTGCCCGTGAGGCCACCCGCGGCAAGGTCACCGGCCGCACCTCGGAGATCCAGCGCCTGATCGGCCGCGCACTGCGGGCGGTAGTCGACCTCAAGGCGCTAGGAGAGCGCACCATCTGGGTGGACTGCGACGTCATCGAGGCCGATGGTGGCACGCGCACGGCAGCCGTCACCGGCGGCTTCGTCGCCATGTGCCTGGCCATGCAGAGGCTGAAGCGGGAGGGGCTCCTGACCCGGGTGCCAGTCCGGGACTGCGTGGCCGCCACCAGCGTGGGCATCGTGCGGGGCATTCCCCTGCTGGACTTGGAGTACGAGGAGGACTCCCAGGCCGAGGTGGACATGAACGTGGTAATGACCGGGCACGGGGAGTTCGTCGAGATTCAGGGCACGGCGGAAGGGAGCCCCTTCAGCCAGGACACCCTGGACGAGCTGCTGCGCCTGGCCCGCATCGGCATCGCCCAGCTGGTGGCGGCTCAGAAGGCCATACTGGGGGAGGACCTGCAGGGTGGAGCGGAGACTGGTACTGGCAACGAGGAATAGAAAGAAGCGGGCCGAACTGGAGGCCATCCTGGCCCCCCTGGGCCTGCGCGTGCACACGCTGGACGAGTTCCCCGAGGTGCCCGAGGTAGTGGAAGACGGGGCTACTTTCGAGGCCAATGCGCGCAAGAAGGCGCGGGCCGTGGCCGAGGCCACCGGGCTGGTGGCCCTGGCCGACGACTCTGGCCTGGAGGTGGACGCCCTGGGGGGTCTGCCCGGCGTG
>JARYMO010000009.1 GCA_029907055.1 Syntrophomonadaceae bacterium
GAAGGCCAAGAAGAAAGAATAGCCGAGATCACGGGCAAGGGGGGCTGCGGCCCCCTTGCCTCGTGTTGCGGTCCCTGGAGGCATCCCTGCAGCAGACGGCCCTCGGCCCCCGCCGTTCGGTGAAACCCCTGCTGCCGCGACGTCTCGGCCTATGCCCGGTGCTTCAGAATCTCGAGGAAGGCCTCTACCCTCACCCGCAGCTGTTCGCAGTCCGCGAGGGAGTAGTCGGTCTCCACCTGCAGGTATGGCTTGCGGAAGCGCTGAACGACTGCCTCCTTGACCAGCGTGGCCTCCACGTTGTACGTGTGGCAACCGGTCCAGGTGAGTTCCACCACCCCGTCCACGGCGAACCGATCGACCAGCTCGCGCAGGATGTCCAACCGGCGTGGGTTAGGGGTCATACAGGGACAGGCCGTCTGGAGCGAATGCATGGCGATAGCCGGCAGGGGCGGAGCGTTCTCATCCACCAGTGAACCGGCAGTCTTCAGTCCGCCGCAGGTTTCCATGGCTACCACCACCGCGCCGCTGTCCTCCAAGGCATCCAGCAGCTTGCGGTTGGTGGAAGGACAACCGGTGAGGAGAATACGGGGTTTCTCGCGCATTTGCTCCTGGAACGCGGCATCACTGCCGCGCTCGCGCGCTAGGAGGATGGCCTCCTCCATTTCCCCGATGCGCGCCTCCAGGTTGCAGGAAAAGCCCCCTGCTCCCGTAATGCAGTCGATTTCCCGACCGTATACCAGGGGGACCGGGCCTTGGTTCAGTGCGTACACCTGGCTGACGGTGTGACGCAGACGGTTGTGGAGCCTTACCTGTTCCTGCAGCGCGCTGTCGGAAATCTCCCGCCCGGTGGCAGCCTCCAGCACTGCTTTCATGCGCTGCAACTCGCCCAGCCACTGGCGCAGGCTGGCCGGTGTGCCGTAGGTCTGGGGCAGCTGCAGCAGGTGGAGCGGCTTGAAACCGGCCAGCAGTTCGAACATCTTCTTCTTGCCATCGCAGGTGGCGTCGGCGAAGATGAGGTCCGTGGCGGCCAGGTAGGGGCAATCATCTTGCAGGGCGTGTCCGAAGCTGGACTTGATGAGCGGGCAGAGGTTGCGCGGCAGGACCCGTTCCGCGGCGGTAATGGGCTCCGGCGAGCCGGCGCACAGCGAAACCGGGACGGCGCCGGCGGCCATGATAATCTCCTCCGGGGTGAACGCGCAGTAGGTTCCTACCACCAGGGCACCCTGCTGCTTACGTTGCCACCCCTCGACGAACACTCGCTCGGTGATGCGTTGCTGGTACCGTTGGTCGAACATGCCTTCTTCCTCCGTATAGTCCGTGATGGCCGGGACTCCTGGTTCCTCTACAGGATGCGCATCTGGCTGCCCGCATCGAAGAGATGTACGTGCTCAGCATCAAAGGTCAGCAGCACCGGTGACGACAGGCTGACCGGGAGATCCGGGGGTACGCGCACCACCATGCTGCCATACCCCGTGCGAACAGCCACGAAGGATTCGGCGCCCGTGCGCTCGACCATCTCCACCGTGCCTGGGAGGCCCTTACCCATGGCCGGCGAGGCTGTATGCAGGCAGGCGTGTTCAGGACGTATCCCGGCGATGACCGTGGAGCCAAGCCAAGGCCGCAGGTGGGCGGCGGAGGCTTTGGCGGCCGGCAGGGCCAGGCCCCCGTCCTGGTGGCGCAGAAGGAATTCCCCTTGTTCCTGCACCAGGCATGCGGGGAACAGGTTCATGGGCGGGGTGCCGATGAATGAGGCCACGAAGGTGTTCACCGGTTTTTCGTAGACCCCCCGGGGCGTATCGACCTGCTGCACTACACCGTCTCTCAGCACCACGATACGGGTGCCGAGGGTCATGGCTTCCGTCTGATCGTGGGTCACGTAGATTATGGTAGCGCCCAGGCTCCGGTAGAGGCGGTGCAGTTCCGCTCGCATGTGCCCCCTGAGCTTGGCGTCGAGGTTAGAGAGCGGCTCATCCAACAGGAAGACCTTGGGCTCGCGCACGATGGCTCGAGCCAGCGCCACCCGCTGTCGCTCACCGCCCGACACCTGGTGGGGCTTTCGCTGCAGCAGATCTAGGATGTCGAGCACCCGGGCGGTGTCGACCACCCGACGCTGTAATTCCGCGCGCGCCATACCCCTCATTCTCAGGCCGAAGGCGATATTCTCGTAGACCGTCATGTGCGGGTACAGTGCGTAGTCCTGGAACACCATGGCGATGTCCCGGTCCTTGGGCGGTACATCGTTCACCCGTCGGCCCCCGATGAAGATCTCCCCTGTGGTGATGTCTTCCAGTCCCGCGATGAGACGCAACACGGTGGTCTTGCCACAGCCCGACGGCCCCAGCAGTACCACGAACTCGCCGTCACCGACCTCCATTGTGATGTCGTGGAGCACATGGGCCCCGTTGTCGAACACCTTGTGAACATGGACGAGTCTTACCTCAGCCATCGCGTTCCTCCCGTCCGTCCAGTGGTCTCGCTGCGAGCTATTCCGGTCTCTTGGTGGTGCTGAATGCCAGTCCTTCCACGAGGTACTTCTGTACCGCCAGGAAGAAGACCACCACTGGTGCCACCATCACAATCCCCGCCGCTGCCAACAATCCGTAGTCGGTGCGGTGGTACCCGGCGAGCGTCTGCAGGCCGATGGCGATGGTGCGGTTCGCGTTGGTGGTGATGAGGGTGTTGGCATACAGGTACTCGCTCCATCCCATGACGAAGGTCAACACCGCAACGGCGGCTACCGCCGGCATAGCGACAGGCAGGACCACCTTCCACAGGCACTGG
The DNA here is from genome assembly GCA_029907055.1 of Syntrophomonadaceae bacterium. Classification (GTDB taxonomy): domain Bacteria; phylum Bacillota; class Syntrophomonadia; order Syntrophomonadales; family Syntrophothermaceae; genus JARYMO01. The sequence continues at coordinate 2,782 of JARYMO010000009.1, forward strand.
AACTCGCTGCACCCGTCCAGGCGCGCCGCCTCCAGAATGGAGACCGGAATGGATTCGAAATACGATTTCAGTAGCCAGATGCCGAACGGCAGGGACAGCGACAGGTAGGTGAGCACCAGCGCGGTCCTTGTATCCAGCAAGGCCAACTCGTAGCACACCATGAAGAGAGGGATGACCAGCAGGATGTCAGGGAACATGTAGGTGAAGAACACCGAGCGACCCATGGCCCGTTTGCCAGGAAACCGCATCCACACCAGAGCGTAGGCGGCCATCGCTGCGATGACGGTAGTGGCCGCAGCGGTAAGGCTCGCCACCAGCAGGCTGTTCCACAGGTAGCGAGGGAAGTCGCGCAGGGCAAACAAGGTGCGGTAGTTGTCAAGGGTCCAGTGCCTAGGGAAGAGTGCAGGCGCAGTAGTGATAATCTCCTCGGCTGGCTTCAGCGAGGTCAGCAAGGTCAGGAGCAGCGGGAACAGTAGCACCGCGGTCACTGCAGACAATGTCACCATCTGGATGACTGAGGTAGTCAGGCGTCTAGTCTTCATAGATCTGGCTCCGGTTGATGACCCAGAAATAGGCCAGCGTCAACGCCAGCAGCGCCAGGAACATTACTGTGGCCAGGGCCGACGAATAGCCCAGCCACTTGGACACGAAGCCCTGCTTGTAGATGTAGAGGCTCAAGGTCAAAGTGGCATTCGCAGGGCCCCCTCCGGTCAGCAGGTAGACGAGGTCAAACGAGGTCAGGCTCCAGATGGTCTCCAGGATAATCACCACGGCAATCACCGGCCTGAGCAGGGGCATGGTGATGTACCGGAACGAATGCCAGCGGCTGGCCCCGTCGATGGCGGCAGCCTCGTAGTAGGCTGGATTGATCGACTGCAGGGCGGCCAGCAAGACCAGCATGACGAAGGGGTAGTAGCACCACACGATGGGCACGAGTATGCCTGTCCAGGCAGTGTCCCCAGCGGCCAGCAGGTGAGTCGGCGAACTGATGAGACCATGCTTGAGCAGTATGTAGTTGGCCCAGCCATACATGTCATTGTAGAGCCAGCGAAACATCAGGGAGATCACCATGGACGGCAACACCCAGGGGAGGAAGAGCAGGCAGCGGAAAACCGCCCGGTAACGGCGGCCGGCGTGGAGCAGCAGCGCCAGCAGCAGCCCCAGCAGCAGGCTGCCGCCGACGTTGAAGAAGGCCAGCCGCGCCGAATTGCACACCGCCTGCCAGAACAGGGGGTCGTGAGCCATGCGGGTGAAGTTGGCCAGGCCCACGAAGGAGTAGTCCTGGTAGCCGAACACGCGATCCGTGAAACCGGTGGTGATGCTACGTGCCAGCGGGTACACGGTCACCGCAAGAATTACTACCAGTGCCGGCCCCAGGAAAATTGCGGCGTTCGCCAGGTCAGGTGCCCTTCGCCGCCGTAAGGTTCGAGGAATGTCCATGCTCGTATCCCCAGCCATCTGGTAACATTAGGGTGCGGAGCGGGTGCCCTTCGCGAGCCGCACCCGCTCCTGCACAGATGTATTCTAGTGCCGTGCCTTCGCATCGTCCAATATCTTCTGCACTTCTCGGTGGAGCGTCTTCAGGGCCTCCTCGGGCTTTGTCCTGTGGGAGGCCATGGCCACCACGGCTTCGGTGAAAGGGACATCAGCCATGAAGCACCCTGGGATGATACCGTAGTCCCACCCCAGGTGAAGCTGGGTGGCTGACTGTTCCTGCATGGCCCGATACCACTCGAGCCGGGTGAGTTCAGGGTCATTGGCAATGGCAACGAAGGGAGACACGTTGCCTGAAATCAGGGCCCACTCCTTGCTGAGTTCGGGCCGGCACATGAACTCCACGAACTTCTTGGCCTCTTCGGGGTGTTTGGCGTTCTTGAAGATGAAAAAGCCGCCAGTCCCCGACCAGCTGCCGGAGGTACCACCGGGGCCGACGGGCTGGGTGGCGTAGCCGATGTTCTTGTACTCCTCGGGGAACATGCCCTCCAGCAGGGTGCCGAACCCGCCCCAGGTGATGCACATGGCTACCTTCCCCGTTCCCAGGGCATTGGCCGGATCGCCGTGATCCCAGCTCACCGCGCTGGGGGGCACGACCTTGTACACGTTGACCAGGTCGTAGAGGAACTGCAGGGCTTTCAGGTTTTCGGGGCTGTCCAGCACCAGCCGGCCCTCGGTATCCAGCATCTTGCCCCCTGCCTGCTTCATCATGGCGGTGATAATCTGGCACGAGTAGAACTTGTCACCGGTGAAGATGCCCAGCCCGTACACCCCGTCCTTGGTGCAGGCCCTGGCGATTTCCAGGAGTTCGTCCCAGTTGCGCGGCGGGTGCTCATAGCCGGCCGCCTTGAGGATGTCCTTGCGGTACAGCAGTACCATGGAGGCATCACCGTGGGGAACTCCGTACCATTCGCCCCCGCTCCTGAAGTAGCGCATGGCGGGGGCGAATGCTTTCTCGCCACCCAGTTTCTCTACCACGTCAGTGACCGGTAGCAGGCCGCCCTCCAAGGCATAGTTCACCACGGTCAGCGGAAAGTCATAGCCGATATCCGCCGTGTCCCCGGACTGCAGCATCTGTTCCCACTTGGTGTACACATTATCCCAGCTCTCGATGGTCTGCTCAATCTTGATTCCCGGATTTTCCTTCTCGAACTCGGCGATGTGCTTTTTCCAGAACTCCTCTTCCTTCATCGAGTCGTAGCCGTAGGGTGGGTAGGAAAACTTGACCGTCACCACCTCTGGCTTCGGGGTCTCGGCGGGCTTCTCCCCCTGGCACCCGGCGGTGGCAAATCCTATGACCGCCAGGGTCACCAACAGCATCGCCAGCCATCCTCTCTTCATCAAACGTTCCCTCCTCCTCGTTCTGTCCCAGCGGACGGCAACAGGTACTCTTCGGGCACGGCCTGCGCGGCCGCCAAGGCGGCCTTCAGGTTGGCCGGCGGAGTGTCAGGCACGCAGTCGCACCCGAAAGAAACGATGTAGTTGGGGCGGCCGTGCATGGCCCGCAGGAGGCTAAGCACTTCGTGCCGGACCGCAGCGGGCGTACCTGTCCACAAGGCCCCCAGTGGGTCCAGGTTGCCCATCAGCACCACCTCGGGTGGGATGGCCTGCGCGACTTCAGGCAGATTCATCACCTGGTCCAGGCTCAACGCCTCTGCCCCGCACTCCAGTATGCAGGGCAGCAGGTGCGAGGTGTCGCCGCACACGTGCAGGCACTTCCAGGCCTCCAAAGGGGTCAACAACTGGCGCAAGGCTCCTGCTACGAAGCGGTTGAAATGGGCAGGCGACACGAGGGCGGCGGTGGGTTCTGAGATGCACAGGAAGCGAGCCCCGGCAGCCAGAGCCGCCCGGGCATAGGCAGCGACCGCTGCGGTGGAAAACTCCACCCACTCGTGAACAAAGGATGGATCGCGCCGCACGGCGCGCAGGAAGCGCTCCAGCCCTGCCATTTCGGCGGCAAGGGTGAAAGGTCCTGGCACCGAAACCGCCAGCGGCTTGTCAAATTCACGGGCGATGAGTCGCAGCGCCCGCAGGTGGACGGGGATTCTGCCGTCCCGGCAAGGGTCGGGGATGCGTCCGGGGACGGGCCGTGTCGCTCCTGTGCCTTGCCCGCTCCCGCCGGGACTGGCCAGCATCCCGTTCACCGGGCGAATGGCGTCCAGCAGGAGTGCACCGTCGTCCAGGGGGTAGACGAAGTCGCTGGGGTATTCCCGGTCCATGAACCGGGCCAGAAGCAGCTGCTGGGAGGCGGAGCTCAGCACGTCTGCTTCCGCAAGCCCAGTCAGGCGGAGCCCGGCGCTGCCCATCCACGGAAACACCAGTCGCCTGGGGAGCCCTGCAATATAGTCGATGAGTCTCACTGTCTGCCGACCTCCCCCCAGGCGGTTTTTCTCGACGCCACCATGGTCATTCACCCACGAGCCCAGCCACATCATTCGCGGGGATGTGTTTGAGGCACGTGCCGGGGCTTCCTAGACCATCTCCAGCAGGGCCTCGATGCGGACCCTCAGGCCCTCCAGATCAGCGCTGGAGTAATCTGTCTCGACGTGCAGGAAAGGAAGCCCCAGCTTGTCCTTGACCAGTTCCTCGACCAGGAACGACTCCACATTGTATGTGTGGCAGGCCTGCCACGTGAGGTCGATGACTGCATCGATGCGGAAGTCGCAGATGAGCGACTCCAGCAGGTCCATCCGGCCTGCATTCGGGGTCATGACGGAACATGGGATATGCAGGTACTTCTCAGCCAGCAGCAGCAGCGGGTCACGGCGGTCTTCCTCGTCGATGTGCAGGAAGACGGGTTTGTAGGCATTGCAGAGCTCCATGGCCACTACGACTGCTCCGCATTGCTCGGCCAGGGCCACCACCTTTTCGCTGCCAATACCCACCGGGGTACCGGTGACCAGAACCCGCGGGGAGGACTCCTCGCCCACCCGGTATCCCTGCGCGGCCAGGTCCCTGATTTCCGACACCAGGCTGTCCAGCATGGCCACCGCTTGCCAGCGGTCGGCGTGGAAGCTGATCTGCGAGGAGATCTTCACCAGGTCCATTCCTGAGATGAGCGCGGGCTTGGCGCGGTTGAGGTCGAACAGTGCCTGCAGCGCACGGTTCTCTTCGTTGACGAGGCGGATGGCTTGCCGCAGGGCGTCCGTGGTGACCTCGACACCACACAGGTCCTCAATGACCCGCTTGGCCTTCAGCACCTCTTCGTGCCACATGGTCAGCGCTGCCTCCCCTTGCTGGGTCTGGGGAAGCTGCATCACGTGGACCGGCTTGATTGCCTGCATGATCTCGTACATCTTCTTCTTGCCGTCACAGGTGGTCTCCGCCATCACCAGGTCGCAGAAGTGGAAGTACGGGCACTTATCGGTGGCGGCATACCCATAGGAAGACTTGATGAGCGGGCACAGGTTGCGGGGCAGCACTTCCTCGGCCGCCGCGATGGGTTCTTCCCTCGTGCTGCACAGGCTCACGGGGATAGCCCCCGCAGCGAGCACCAGCTCGCGGGGCAAGTAGGTGCAGTACTTGCCGATGACCTTGACTCCTTGTTCCTTGGCTTCCTTGATGGAGATGATGTTCCTCTCCCTGACCTCGTTGAACGAGTCCAGCATGGCTGGCTTCATCGGGCATTCCTCCTCGTGCATGTCCTCGGGCGTTGGCTTCATTGGGCGTGCTGCCCGGACAGGGAAAGCTGTCCCACGCTTGACCGCTGCGGGCCGGTCAGTCCTCAGGCCGCCTTCCACGATGCGGACCGAACGGGTGTCCCGCACTCGCCCCGGCTACCAGTCTGTGCAATCAACATCGCTCGTTGCGGTACAGGGGCCGGCCCAGCTTCACCGCGTCGGTGAGCGCGCGGATGTGCGTGAGCGGGGTGGAGGCACTCAGTCCGCAGGCCGGTGCCACGACGTCCACTCCTTCCGCGAGCAGCCGCTGCACCTGGCGGGCCACGCGCTCGGGGGGACCGAACTCCAGGAGCTGGGTGCTGACGTTCCCCACGGTCCGGATGCCAGGAAACTCCCGCTTGAGTGCGCCCAGGCTGACCTTGGCGTCGGTGCTGAGGGCGTCTGCGCGCATCTCGGGCAACAGGTGTCGCACGGCAGTGATGTCGCCGCAGATGTGCACGATCACCGGCGCCCCTGCGGAGCGCACCGCGGCCACCAGCCGCGAGAGGCGAGGCAACGCAAACTCGGCGAACCGGTGCGGGCCGAGTATTTCTCCCGTGGCTGTCGGGTCACCGATGCACACCACCGTGGCACCAGCGGCTACCAGTCGCCGTGCGTGCTCCTCCAGCACCTCGCACACCAGGTCGAGCACTCGGTGGGTGGCGTGTTCCTCCCTGGCCATTCCCTTGAAAAAGGCCAGGGGATCAACTGCCGAAGCGGCGGTGCTGATGGGACCTGCAATGTTCGCGATCACCGGGAGATGGGCGTGCGCCGCCGACAGCCGCCGGACAGCGTCCGTGAGGGCACGAACCCGCGGGTGCCCGAGCAGGCTGTCCACGCTGTCCCGGATCACCGCGCCAGCCGAGGGAAAGGCCTCCCTAACCACTCTCGGCTCGCACGCCGCGTTACCGTAGTCGACCTCACTTCCCAAGAGCTCGGCCTCCAGGGTGAGGTCGAACGGGACCCCCAGGTTCTCGAAGCCCGTGCAGCGGTGGACATCAACCGCCAGCGCAGCCATCAGGCGCCCGTCGCAGTGGGCTGCCGGCAAGAGGTAAACCGTGCCCGCCGCGATTTCCACCGTGGCAGCATTCATCATCCCTCCGCAACAGATGACCGGCGGGCGGTCGTGCGCTTCCCCGGCCAAGGTGCGAAGCAGCCTCTCTTTCGGGGTCGGCATGGGCATCCCCTTCCCCCTTCCTTCCCCTGCGCGCGACGTGTTCCTCGTCATTCGTCCGCCGGCCTGGGGGAGGCGGGGCGGGCCGCCAAAGCGATGGCGGCGCGCGCCGCTGCCGAGGCATTGGGCGCGTACCCGTCGGCTCCTATCCTGTCGGCGAAGGCCTGCGACACCGGGCCCCCTCCTACCAGGACTCTCACCCGATGCCGGTGGCCCTCCTGTTGCAGCAGCATCAACACGTCCTGCATTCTGGGCATAGTGGTGGTCATCAGTGTAGAGAGGGCGAGGATGTCCGCTCCCACCTCCATCGTGCGGTCGACGAACCGGCGTGCGGACACGTCGCGTCCCAAGTCGTGGACCTCGAAGCCGGCTGCCTCCAACATGATCTTGACCAGGTTCTTGCCGATGTCGTGGGTATCCCCCTCTACCACCCCGATGACTACCGTGCCTCGCCGGCGGCAATGGCTGTTGCTCATGTGCGGGCGCAGCACCTCCAGACCGGCATACATGGCGTCCGAACACAGGAGCAGTTCGGGGATGAAGTACTCCTGGCGCTCGTAGCGGATGCCTGCTCGGTGCATGCCATCCGCCAGGCCCTGTTCCATGGCCTCGCCAGCGTCCAACCCGTGCTCGACCGCCGCGCGTGACAAGGCCTGCGCCTGCTCGACGTCCATTGCCACCACGGCGTCAGAAAGCTGGCCGAAAAGGTGCTCTCGTTGTTCCGCCACCGGTTCACCCCTCACTGCCTTGTCCGCGCCGGAGCACCCTGGGCCGGGGCAGGCCCGGCTCCCGGTCCGAGGTGTGCTGTGCTGCATCCAGCATAGGACAGGTGAACTTTGAAGTCAAATAACCTGTGATTATGAATGGCGGCGTGGACGCCGGCGGCGCACGCCAGCGGTCGGCCAGGAGTGCTAGACTGGTTTCAGGACGGGAATAGCAGGGGTGGACCCTGGGCGGAGGCAGGTGCAGGTGGTGGATGTGACACAGGAACAGGCCATGGTGTTCGCCATCCTGTTGGCAACCCTGGTGCTCTTCGTGTGGGGGCGGTGGCGCTACGACCTAGTGGCGCTGGCGTCACTGCTCGCCGTGTACCTGGCGGGACTGGTGCCTGCGGGCCAGGTGTTCTCCGGCTTCGCCCACCCGGCGGTGGTGACGGTGGCGGCGGTGCTGGTGCTCAGCCGTGGGCTGCTCAACGCCGGAGTGGTGGATGTCCTGGCCCGTCGCCTGGCGCGGGTGAGCACGCGACCGGAGGTGCAGGTCGCCGCGCTTACCGGCATCGTAACCGTCAGCTCCGGGTTCATGAACAACGTGGGCGCGCTGGCACTGCTGATGCCGGTGGCGGTGTGGATGTCGCGCCAGGCCGGCCGTTCCCCCGCCTTCCTGCTGATGCCCATGGCCTTCGGCTCCCTGCTGGGCGGTCTTACCACCTTGATTGGCACCCCACCCAACCTCATCATCGCGGGATACCGGGCCGAGGTGACGGGAACACCCTTCGGCGTGTTCGACTTCACCCCGGTGGGGGCGGGAGTCGCACTGGCCGGGCTGGCGCTCATCGCCTTGGCGGGATGGCGCTGGGTCCCCGAGCGCCCGGGGCAGGTACCAGCCGGCGAGGTGTTCCACCTGGAGGACTATATCACCGAGATGAAGGTCACCGAGGGTTCCAGGGCGGTGGGGCGCCAACTGCGCGAGCTGACCGAGCAGGTGGAGCGCGAGCGAGAACTGACGGTGCTGGGGCTGGTGAGGGGTGACCTCCACGTGCCCTCGGCCTCCAGCTCTGAACGGGTGCAGGCCGGCGACACGCTCATCGTGGAAGCCGACCTGGAAGAAATCAGGTACCTGATGGACACGCTGGGACTGGAACTGGCCGCGGGCGGACAGGCATTGCGCGCAGCGGCAGCGGCCGGGGAGATAGAGGTGGCAGAGGCGGTGATCGCTACCGATTCACCCATGGTGGGGGAGAGTGCGGTCAGCCTGAGGCTGCGCCGCAATTTCGGGGTCAATCTGCTGGCGGTAGGGCGGCAGGGGCAGAGGATCAGCGGACGCCTGGCCGGCATACGCTTCGCCGCGGGCGACATCGTGCTGCTGCAGGGTTCGCCGGCCGCCCTCCGCGAGGCCCTCTCCTCGCTCAAGTGCCTGCCGCTGGCGTCGCGCGGGCTGCGCCTCGACCGTCCCGCGCGGGTGGGCACGGCAGCGGGCGTCTTCGCGGTCGCCATCGCAGCCTCGGCGCTGGGGGCGCTGCCGGTGCAGGTCGCCTTCCCGGCGGCGGCGCTGGCGATGGTCCTGGTGGGACTGGTGCCGCTGGGGGAGGTGTACGCCAGCATCGACTGGCCCATCATCGTGCTGCTGGGGTCGATGTTTCCACTGGGACACGCCCTGGAGTCCACCGGCGGGGCACAGCTGGTGGCTACCCTGCTGCTGCAGCTGGGGGGCTCGCTGCCGCCGACAGCCGGCCTGACGCTACTCCTGGTGGGCACCATGCTGCTCTCCAACGTGGTGAACAACGCTGCGGCCGCCCTGCTGGCGGCCCCCATTGCCATTGGGCTGAGCCAGGGGCTGGGCCTCTCGGCCGACCCGTTCCTGATGGCAGTGGCGGTGGGCGCCTCGTGCGCCTTCCTCACGCCGGTCGGGCACCAGTCCAATGCGCTGGTCATGGCCCCGGGAGGGTACCGCTTCGGGGACTACTGGCGCCTCGGACTGCCCCTCTCCCTGCTGGTGGCGGCGGTCGCCGTGCTCCTCATTCCGGTCTTCTGGCCCTTCTGAAGGCCGGTGCCTCCGGTTCCCGCAGCCGTTGCCCCCCGGGGTGCTGCGCCGACACCATCAGACAATACAGTACCGTCCCGGCTTTCTCCGCGGGGCGCGGGGGATTACGGCCGGGTAGCCCAGGGTCACGGCGGCCATGAAGCGGCCGGCCCCGGGAGCGAATTCCTTTTCCAGCAAGGGCCCGTAGCCGGTGGTGAGGGGGGCCGTCATCCAGCACGACCCGATGCCGTGGTCATAGGCCATCAGGCACAGGTTCTGGATGGCGGCGCTGATGGACTGGACCGTTTCCAGCGCATACCCGTCATCCGGCTTCAGCGCGAAGACCAGCACGCACACCGGGGCTTCCCCCAGGGTGCGGATGAAGCCCATGGTGTCGTTGACCACCTCCGGGTGGCGCGGAAAGCGCTGCTCCAACGATGCCCGGGTATCCGCGCTCACCCGGGAGAAGATTGCCTTCAGCCGCTCCATCCGGTCCTGGCTCTGCACCACCACGAAGTACCAGGGCTGCGTGTTGACAGCGGAGGGGGCCATGAGGGCTCCCTCCATGATGTCATGCAATACTTGGGGATCAATCGGCCTGGGCAGGTATTTCCTGATGCTCCTGCGCCCGAAGATGGCTTCCCTGGTTTCCACGCCCTCTCCTCCTTCCTGCCCCGCCGGGTCCGGTCTGCGTTGCTGCCTGCAGGTTGGCGGTGCGCCACGGACGCGCCCCGGCCGCCGGTTGCTGCCGCCGCACCCCCGCCGCCTAGGGCAGCAGGGCTGACACCTGGGCCAGCGCGGAGAGGGGGCCCGGGTAGATGCCGATGGCCAGCGTGGCGGCCAGGCACACCCACAGGCAGAGGCGGGCAGGCGAAGGAACCGTCACTGGGGCAGTCCGCTCGGCAGGGCCGATGTACATTGCCTTGGCGACACTGAGGTAGTAGTACACTGACACCATGCTCATGAGCAGGCCCACGAAGGCCAGCCACAGGTACCCCGCCTGCACGGCCCCGGCGAAGAGGTAGAACTTGCCCGCGAACCCGGCCAGGGGAGGGATGCCGGCCAGCGACAGCAGGCACACGGTCATCACCATCGCCAGCATGGGCGCCCGCTGCCCCAGGCCGTTGAAGGAGTCCAGGCCCGTGCCCCCGGTGTCCACTTCCACCAGCGTGAGCACCGCGAAAGCGCCGACATTGGCGAAGACGTACAGCATGGCGTAGAAGAGCACGCCCCGCAGCCCGTAGGGATTGGCGGCCGAAAGGCCGACCAGGAGGTAACCGGCCTGGGCGATGCTGGAGTAGGCCAGCAGGCGCTTGACGTCGGTCTGGGCCAGGGCGATGAGATTGCCAGCCACGATGGTGACCGCTGCCAGGAGTGCCACCACCGGCTGCCAGTCGGGGAGCTGTCCGGGCAGGGCGGCCAGGAACACCCTCAGCAGGGCGGCAAAAGCCGCTGCCTTGGAGGCGACCGCCAGGTAGGCGGTCACCGGCGTAGGGGCGCCCTGGTAGATGTCCGGGGCCCACATGTGGAAGGGGACCGCCGCCACCTTGAAGGCAAACCCGGCTGCCAGCAGCGCGATGCCCGCCAGCAGGGCCGGCGGGGAGGGAGCAGGGGCCGCCACGGCGGCAGCGATGGCGGTGAAGACCGTGGAGCGGGCAGTGGCGAAGACCAGGCTCATGCCGAAGAGCATCACCGCCGAGGAAAGCGCCCCCAGCACCAGGTACTTGAGCCCCGCCTCGGCGGAGCGGGCATCGGCGAGGAGGTATCCGCTCAGGACGTAGAAGCTGACCGTCATGAGTTCCAGTCCCACGTAGAGCGCGATGAGGTCACCGCTGCCGGCCATCACCATCATCCCCGCAGTGGCGAACAGCAGGAAGGCATACCATTCCGCCAGGCGAGGGCCGAAACGCGCCGCGTAGCGGCCGCTCATCAGCAGGACCAGGAGCGCGGCAGACAGGAAGAGGAGCCTGAAGAAGCTGGCGAAGGAGTCGACCTGGTACACCCCGCCGAAGAACGAGGCCTGCCGGGTGAAGGTGAGCGCCACCCAGCAAAGGACCAGGGCGAGGCCGGAAACCGCCAGCACCCTCACCGCGGGGTGCGGGCGCGGGCGGGATAACAGGCCGACGCCCAACACCACCAGGCCCAGGCTGGTGACGGCTATCTCGGGGGCCAGCAGTCCGTACGGCATCACAGTACCCCTCCCATGCGCAGGGTGTCGACCTGCGCCAGCAGCTGGCCGACCCCCAGGTTGATGAGGTCCATCAGCGGGGAGGGCAGGATGCCCACCAGCAGGACGGCCCCGCCCAGCACCAGCAGGGGCACCATTTCCGGACCGCGCAGGTCCATCAGGTGGTCCCACTGCGGTTGCCGCGGCCCGAACAGGACGGCACCCAGGCAGCGCAGGATGTAGACTGCGGTCAGCACGATGCCGCTCACCGCCAGCACCGTGAGCACCTGGTAGACGCGGAAGGCCCCCACGAAAATGGTGAACTCGCCGATGAAGTTGGCGGTGCCAGGGAGGCCCAGCGAGGCCAGGCCGGCCAGCATGAAGCCAGTGGCCAGGCGCGGCATCTGGTGGGCCAGTCCCCCCAGGTCGGGCAGGGAGCGGGTGTGGCTCTGCTGGTAGAGACTCCCGATCATGGCGAAGAACAGGGCCGCCATGACCCCGTGGGCGAACATCATCATCACCGCACCGTTCAGGCTGACCAGGTTGAGGGAGGCGATGGCGATGAGCACGTAGCCCATGTGGCTGACCGAGGAATAGCCAACGATGTACTTGAGGTCCTTCTGGGCCAGGCAGATCATGGCCGCGTACACCACGTTGGCGATGGCCAGGACCGCGATGACCGGGGCCACCAGGGCTGCCCCGGCCGGCAGCACGTAGAGACCGATGCGGATGAGGCCGTAGCCCCCGATCTTCTTCAGCACCCCGGCGTGGATCATGCTCACCGCGGTGGGAGCGCCGGCGTAGCCGTCGGGCGACCAGGCGTGAAAGGGAAACATCGACAGCAGGGTGCCGAAGCCGAACGCCATCAGCGCGAACACCAGGGCCTGAAAGGTCACCGGGTAGGTGACTCCAGCCAGACTGGCGATATCCATGCTGGGGTGCCCCAGGGCGGCCTTCCCCTGCACGAACAGCGCGATGATGCCTACCAGCAGGAAGGCGCTGCCCACCAGGAGGTAGATGGTGAGCTTCATGCCCGCGTACTCCTTGGTCACCCGCTTGGAGGAACCGAACATGATAATGAGCAGGTAGATGGGGATCACCACCACCTCGTAGAAGAGGAAGAAAATGAAGAGGTCGGTGGCCACGAAGGTCCCCATCACACCGGTAAGCAGCAACAGGAGCAGGGAGAAGAACTCCTTGACCCGCTCTTCCACCCGCCAGCTGGCGTACACCGCGCTGAAGCCGATGAGCGCAGTCAGCAGCAGCATGGGGAGGCTGATGCCATCCACCCCCAGGGCGTAGTGCACTCCCAGGTCAGGCACCCAGGGTACCGATTCCACGAACTGCATGCCTCCCGCGGCGCGGTCATAGGCCAGGGTCACGCCCAGGGACAGCAGCAGGCTGGCCAGAGTGCTAACGGCGGCTACGACCCTGATGGCCGCGCGTTGCCCGGCGGGAAGCAGCATGATGAGCACCGCTCCCAGTACGGGGATAGCCAGGATGGCCGAGAGGACCGGAAACCCGTTCACCGTCTGCACCTCCTCACACCGGTGCGCCCAGCGCCAGGTAGAGAGCCGCCGCTGCCAGCACCGCGGCCCCGACCAGCACGTAGAACGCGTAGGTCTGGACCTGGCCGTCTTCCGTGTAGCGCAGGCGTTCGCCACTGCGGCCAGTGAAACGCGCCACGCCATTCACGGCGCCGTTGACCACCTTGAGGTCCACCCACTCCAGCACCCGGGCGCCGCCGTCCACCAGCACGGCGCCGGCACGGGCGTACAACTCGTCCACGTAGTACTTGTGGGTGAGCAACGCATACAGGCCTGCGAAACGGCGGCGGATACCCTCGGCGTCCAGCAGCCGGCGCTGGTAGAAGGCCCAGGCCAGCAGGATGCCGGCTGCCGCCACCAACGTCGAGACGGCCATGATGGCAGGGCTGGCCTGGTGGTGAGCGACGCCGGGGGCAGTGACGTAGTGGGCGAAGGCATTGCCTGCCAGGGGAGAGCCCACCAGGCCAACCGTCACCGAGAGCAGGGCCAGCACCAGCAGCGGTACCGTCATCACTGCCGGCGATTCGTGGGCATGGAGGCCGCCGTGGTTGGGCCCGAAAAAAGCCACGAAGACCAGGCGGAACATGTAGAAGGCGGTCAGGAAGGCCACCGCGGTCCCCAGGACGTACAGCCCGGTGTGGCCGCTGGCCCAGGCCCCCAGCAGGATCTCGTCCTTGGACCAGAACCCCGACAGTGGCGGAATGCCAGACAGCGCCAGGGCGCCGATGACGAAGGTCCAGGTGGTGACGGGCATGGTGCGCGCCAGCTGGCCCATGCGGCGGATGTCCTGCT
>JARYMO010000278.1 GCA_029907055.1 Syntrophomonadaceae bacterium
AGGAGCAGCAGGAACTGTTGCGGATGTGCCCCGACTGCCCCGGCTACCTGACCATCGATTCCCAGGCCTACCACCAGCGGGGGGAGCGCTACCGGGTGTACTGCGTGGCGGTGCCCAACCAGGCCTGTCCTACCTGCCATCGCGATGCGCGCGAACTGTACGAGAAGATGACGGCCAACTCCGACGGGCGCTACGACTTCATCTACCTGCAGGACCGGGTAGAGGACGAGTACCGCCAGTTCACCTGCGGCAACCGCCAGGAGAGGATCGTGGAATGACCATCCGGTTGCTGGACGATCACCTGGTGAACCAGATCGCGGCCGGCGAGGTGGTGGAACGACCGGCCTCGGTGGTCAAGGAGCTGGTCGAGAACGCCATCGATGCCGGTGCCACCCGCATCGAGGTCAGCATCGCGGGGGGAGGCATCGCGCGCATCCTGGTGCGCGACAACGGCCACGGCATCGAGGAGAGCGAGCTGCCCCTGGCCCTGCGCCGTCACGCCACCAGCAAGATCTGCCGGCAGGAGGACCTGCAGTGCATTCGCACGCTGGGCTTTCGCGGAGAGGCCCTGCCCAGCATCGCCGCCGTGGCCCGCCTCGACATCTGCAGCGCGCGTCCCGGGCACGCAGGCAGCGGGATGCGGGTGGAAGGCGGCGCGGTGGTGGAGGTGGGACCGCGGGCCTGCCCGCCGGGCACCCAGGTGGTAGTGAGCGACCTTTTCTACAACACGCCTGCCCGGCGCAAGTTCCTCAAGTCCACCGCCACCGAGGCCAACCACGTCTACGCGCAGGTGTCCCGGCTGGCGCTCTCCCACCCCGAGATCAGCGTGTCACTGGCCAACGAGCGACGGACGGTGTTCAAGACCCCGGGCAACGGGGTGCTGGCGGACACGGTGGCGAGCCTGTTCGGCGCCGACTTCCTGGCAGCCATGGTGCCGGTGGAGTACCGGGGAGGGGAGGTCGAGCTGCGCGGGATGGCCTCGCGCCCGGACTTCGTGCGCTCCCACCGCAGGGACCAGTTCTTTTTCGTCAACGGCAGGGCGGTGCGCAGCCCGTTGCTGTTTGCGGCGGTAGACGAGGCCTACCGCGGCCTGCTGCTCAGGCGCGAGTTCCCCGCGGTGATTCTTTTCCTCACCCTGCCGCCCACCCAGGTGGACGTGAACGTGCACCCGCAGAAGGCGGAGGTGCGCTTCGCCGATGAGCGCGGCATCTTCAACCTGGTGCGGCAGGTGCTGCGCCGGTCCCTGGAGGTCGGGGTGCAGGCAGGCGGGCAGCCGGCGGCTGCCCGTCCAGAGCCCCCCTGGGAGGGAGCGGGTGTCTTGCCGCGCCAGAGCGAGGCCCTGCCTGGGTGGGTGCTGAACGAGGACCGGCGGGATTTTGCGCCGCCTGGCGGCCTGTTCCGCAGTGAGCAGGCCGAGCCTCCGGCAGAGGCCTCGCCGGGTCACGGCCACGGGCCGGTGCCTTTCCGGCTGCTGGGGCAGTGGCTCGACAGCTACCTGGTGCTGGAACTGGGAGAGGCCCTGTGGATTGTCGACCAGCATGCGGCCCACGAGCGGGTGCTCTACGAGCGACTGCGGGTCAGCCGCAGGGCGTTCACGTCGCAGGGCCTGGCCTTCCCGGTAACCCTGGACGTTCCGGCCAGCCGCATGCAGCTGGCGGAGGACAACCTCGAGTTCTTCCGTGATATCGGCTTCGACCTGCAGCCGCTGGGCTACAATTCCCTGCTCATGCGGGCGGCGCCGCAGGTGGTAGCCGGGCACGAGGTGGAGGCGGTAGAAGAAATCCTGGAACTGCTGGCCGAGGAGAGGGCCGAAGACCTCCTGCTGGGGGACCAGATCACCGTCCTGATGGCCTGCAAGGGGGCCATCAAGGCCGGATCCCCACTGCGCGAGGAGGAGATGCAGCAGCTGGTGCGTGACTGGCTGGCCACCGAACACCACCACCACTGTCCCCATGGCAGGCCGGTCATAGTCCTGCTCACCGCGGAAGAGATGGAGCGGAGGCTGAAACGCGCGTGAACCTGGCTGATACAGGCATGCCGCGGCTGAGCGTGGTGGTGACCACCAGCCAGTCCGGCAGGGCCGACGACATCCCCGCCGCCTTCCTGGCCGAGACCGGGTGGCCGCTGGTGGCCCGCGGCCGCCGGAGTCTGGCCCGCGTGCAGGAAGAGGCGGGGGCCGACGCGGTCGCAGTGTGGATGCCGCAGGGCCCCCGCCTGTTCGTGGACGGGGAAGTGTTCTACTTCCATCCCAGCATGGCCAAGAACCGGCTGAGCCGGCACCGCAAGGGCCTTGC
>JARYMO010000277.1 GCA_029907055.1 Syntrophomonadaceae bacterium
GTCAAGCGGGAACTGGCGCCCCGCATCAAGCTGTTGGCGGTGGAGGCGGCGGAGATCGCCCGCAAGGCAAAGCCCGGGCAGTTCATCGTCCTGCGCATCAACGAGGAGGGCGAGCGCATCCCGCTCACCATCGCCGACTTCGACCCGGTGGCGGGGACCGTAACCATTATCTTCCAGGAAGTGGGGCGCACCACGGAGGTGCTGGGGACCCTGGAAGAGGGGGACTGCATCCTCGACTTCGTCGGGCCGCTGGGCCTGCCGTCCCACATCGAGGCGGTGGGGACCGTGGTGTGCGTCGGGGGAGGCGTGGGGGTGGCGCCGGTGTACCCGGTGGCCAGGGCCCTGCACCAGGCGGGGAACCGGGTGATCTCCATCATCGGGGCGCGTTCGCGGGACCATCTCATCCTGGAGGAGGAGATGCGCGCCGCCAGCTCGGAGGTGCTGGTCGCGACCGACGACGGCTCGGCGGGCAGCAAGGGGTTTGTCACCGAGGTGCTTCGCCAGGTGCTGGAGCGCGAAAAGGTGGACCGGGTGCTGGCCATCGGTCCCGTGCCCATGATGCGGGCGGTGGCAGAGGTTACCCCGCGCGAGATCCCGCTCACGGTGAGCCTCAACCCCATCATGGTGGACGGCACCGGCATGTGCGGCGCCTGCCGCGTGGAGGTGGGCGGCAAGACGCGCTTTGCCTGCGTCGACGGGCCGGAGTTCGACGGGCACCAGGTGAACTGGGAACTGGCACAGCTGCGCAGCCGGATGTTCGTGGAGGAAGAGCAGCAGGCCCGGCTGGCGGCTACGGGAGGGGGGAAGTGCTCGTGTCAGACGCACGCAAGAAGCTAGTCCCCCGCAAGTACCCCATGCCGCACCAACCGGCGGAGGTCCGGCGGCGCAACTTTAACGAGGTGGCCCTGGGGCTCAGCCCGGAAACGGCGGTGCTGGAGGCCCAGCGCTGCATCCAGTGCAAGAACCGGCCCTGCGTCGAGGGCTGTCCGGTGGAGATTGACATCCCCACCTTCATCGAGCAGGTGGCGAAGGGGGACTTCGCGGCGGCCATCGGCACCATCAAGCAGAAGAACAACCTGCCCGCCATCTGCGGGCGGGTGTGCCCGCAGGAGAACCAGTGCGAGAAGTACTGCACCCTGGGCAAGAAGCACCAGCCGGTGGCCATCGGCCGGCTGGAGCGCTTCGTGGCTGACTGGGAGCTGGCCAGGCCGGAGAACCCGGTGCCCGGATCGCTCCCGCAAGGCCGGCGCGTGGCGGTCATCGGCTCCGGTCCCTCCGGGCTGACTGCCGCCGCGGACCTGGCCGGCATGGGCTACCGGGTGACGGTCTTCGAAGCCCTGCACACCCCGGGCGGGGTGCTGGTGTACGGCATCCCCGAGTTCCGCCTGCCCAAGGCCATCGTCCGCCGCGAGATCGCCAACATCGAGCGCCTGGGCGTAGAGATCCGGGTAAACCAGGTGGTGGGCAAGATCACCAGCGTCAGGGAACTGATGGCCCAGGGGTACGATGCGGTCTTCATCGGCACCGGCGCCGGGCTTCCCTATTTCATGGATATCCCGGGGGAAAACCTCAACGGCGTGTACTCGGCCAACGAGTTCCTCACCCGCAGCAACCTGATGAAGGCCTACCTGTTCCCCGAGTACCTGACCCCCATCCGCCTGGGCAAGCGGGTGGCTGTCATCGGCGGCGGCAACGTGGCCATGGATGCCGCTCGTACCGCCTTGCGGCTGGGAGCCGAGGCCTACATTGTCTACCGGCGGACGGAGATGGAAATGCCGGCGCGCCGCGAGGAAGTGGAGCACGCGCTGGAAGAGGGGGTGGTGCTGGAGCTGCTGTCCAGCCCCATCGAGATCCGGGGGGACGAGGAAGGCCGGGTGAGGTCCATGATCTGCCAACGCTACCAGCTGGGTGAGCCGGACGCCTCGGGTCGGCGGAGCCCGGTTCCCATCCCGGGGTCGGAGTACGAGATGCAGGTCGACACCGTAGTGATGGCCATCGGCCAGGGGCCCAACCCGCTGGTGCCCCAGACCACGCCGGAGCTGAAGACCAGCAAGTGGGGCAACATCGTCGCGGACCCGGAAACGGGGCAGACCTCCATGCCGGGGGTGTTTGCCGGGGGAGACGTCGTCACCGGCGCCGCCACTGTCATCCTGGCCATGGGGGCGGGCAAAAGGGCGGCACGGGCAATTGACGCCTACCTGCGGGGCCTGGACTAGCCGTCGCCGGGAGGCTGTCTCCGGCTGGGCAAGGGTGCCACCGGGGTGACGGGTGATGCCCTCGGCCCACGGGTGCCA
>JARYMO010000279.1 GCA_029907055.1 Syntrophomonadaceae bacterium
TCCACCACCATGACCGTGGCGTTGGGGACATCCACCCCCACTTCCACCACCGTGGTGGTGACCAGGATGTCGGTCTCCCCGCGGCGGAACGCTTCCACCGCCGCCGCTTTCTCCGCCGCCTTGAGCCGTCCGTGCAGCAGCCCCAGCCGCAGGTCAGCGAAGACGCCGCCGGCCAGCGACTGCCAGAGCGCGGTGGCCGCCTGCAGGTCCTGGGCCTCCGACTCCTCCACCAGCGGGCACACGATGTAAGCCTGGCGCCCCCTGGCCACTTCCTGGCGCAGGAAGGCCCACACCCGGCGCCGCATCTCCGGACGCACCACGTAGGTGCGCACCGGCCTGCGCCCGGGCGGCAGCTCGTCCAGCACCGACACGTCCATGTCGCCGAACAGGCACATGGCCAGGGTCCTGGGGATGGGGGTGGCACTCATCACCAGGGTGTCCGGACATACCTCGCCCTTCTGCACCAGCAGGCTGCGCTGGCGCACCCCGAAGCGGTGCTGCTCGTCGATCACCACCAGGCCGAGGCGGGCGAAGCGCACCGTGTCCTGGATGAGGGCGTGGGTGCCGACCAGGATGTCGATCTCGCCCGCGGCGGCCGCTTGCCCCAGGCTTCTCCTGGCCGCCGCGCCGGTGCGGCCGGTCAGCAGTTCCACGCGCAGGGGCAGTCCCTGCAGCAGGCGCGACAGGGTGTCGAAGTGCTGCTGGGCCAGGATCTCGGTGGGAGCCATGAAGGCCACCTGCAGGCCGTTGCCGACGGTCCTGGCCGCGGCGATGGCCGCCACCACCGTCTTGCCCGACCCCACGTCGCCCTGCAGCAAGCGGTTCATGGGCGAGGGGGCGCGCAGGTCGCCCACGATTTCCTCCACCACCCGGCGCTGGGCGGCGGTGAGCGTGAAGGGCAGCCGGGCCAGCAGCTCGCCCACCAGGGCATCCCCGCCCGCCTGCTCCCTGCCCACCGGCCGCAGGCGCCGTTGGCGTTCCCGGCGGTGCAGCAGCGCCCACTGCCACAGCACCAGCTCCTCGTAGGCCAGGCGTTCCCGCGCCCGCCGCAGGTGGTCGTGCGACTCCGGGAAGTGCAGGGCACGAAAGGCCGCCCCACTGCCCGGCCAGCCGTGCTGACGGCGCAGCGCCGGGGACAGCACCTCCGGCCACTGGTCGGCGTACGTCTCCAGCACCTGGCTGGCCACCTGGCGCAGCACCTTCTGGCTGAGCCCGGCCCCTGCCGGGTAGACCGGCACGATCCTGCCCGCCCCCAGCACCTGCTGCCCTTCCTCCACCTCGAATTCGGCCACCCTGAGCTCCAGCGTGCCGCTCCCCAGGTGAACCCGCCCGGTGGCATAGAGGCACTGGCCGGCCCGCAGCACCTTCACCAGGTAGGCCTGGTTGAACCACACCGCCAGCACACTGCCGGTCTCGTCCTGCAGCCAGGCCTTGACCAGGGTGAAGCCGCGCGGGGTGCGCTCCAGCGCGACGCGGCGCAGGCACCCCCTCACCGTCACTTCGCGCCCGGGCACCAGGCTGCCTAGCGGCGCCAGGGCGCTGCGATCAAAATAGTGTCTGGGAGCGTGCCACAGCACCTCCCAGACCTCCCTGAGGCCCAGTCTCGCCAGGGCTTCGCCGCGCCGCGGCCCGACTCCCCTGACGTACTGGACCGCATCTTTCAGGCTCGCGATGCTCATGATGCGCCCGGGGTTCCCCTCCCTACTCAACCGACAGGAAATAGTGGTAGTGAGGCTGTCCGCCCCGGTGCAGCTCCACGTCCCGCCCGGGAAATGCCTGCTCGATGCGCGACTTCAGGCCGGCGGCCTGTTCGGCGCTGACATCCTGGCCGTAGAGGAGGGTGATCAGTTCGTCTTCCTCCCCCAGCATGCGCTCCAGGACCTTCAGCACCGCTTCCTCCACCGATGAGTCCGCCACCGCCACCACGCCGCCGATGAGCCCGATGGCGTCTCCCTGCCGGATCTGCAGGCCGTTGAAGGTGGTATCGCGCACGGCCCGCGTCACCTCGGCCCACTTGATGCGGGCCGCCTCTTCCTCCATGTTGCTGACCACCGTCGCCAGCTCCCCCTGGGGGTCGAAGGCCACCATGGCGGCAATGCCCTGCATCACGCTGGCGGTAGGGACCACCGCCACCGGCCGGTCACAGAGGTGCCTGGCCTGCTGGGCGGCCATCACCACGTTGGAGTTGTTGGGCAGGATGATGACCCCGGCGGCCTCCACCCGCTGGCAGGCACTGGCCAGGTCCTCGGTGCTGGGGTTCATGGTCTGCCCGCCGTCCACCACCTGGTCCAC
>JARYMO010000280.1 GCA_029907055.1 Syntrophomonadaceae bacterium
CTTCCCGGTGGGGCCGACGTCCAGCGCTACCCACGCCCGGCCCGCCGCGGCCTTCCGGGCTGCCCGCACCGCGCCCGCGTTGATTTCCGCCACCCGCTCCTGCAGGCCGTATTCGGCCAGCTTGAAACGGTTGGCGCCGAAGGTGTTGGTCTGCAGGATGCGCGCCCCCGCCTCCACGTATGCCCCGTGCACCTCCGCCAGGACCTGCGGGTGCTCGAGTCCGAACAGTTCCGGGCACACCCCGGGCGGCAGGCCGCGGGCCTGCAGCATGGTGCCCATGGCACCGTCGATCACCACTACCCGTTCGCGCAGCGCGCTGCGCAGGTCTTCCTTCACTCCCCCTCACTCCTCCCTTCCCGCCAGGGTGGCGCCGCGGGAGCACCCGGCCCGGCCTCACCCGGCCAAACAGAAAGGCCTCTTCGCAGGAAGAGGCCATCAAGCTGCTCGCGATGCGCTCCGCCTCCTCTCATCTCCCAGGAACTCTCCTGCAGGAATTGGCACCGTGCTTCGGACCGTAACGGTTCGCAGCGGTTGCCGGGTTTCATCGGGCCCGTCCCTCCACCTCTCTGGATAAGAGCAGGATGCTATGCAATGTGTGGTGGCAGCGCCAGCGCCTGCCCCGGGACTCAGTCCTGTTCGGGCTTCCTGGCTTCAGCCCGCTTGACGGGGCCGGCGTCCTTCTCGTCCACGCTTACCGCTTCCTCGATCTCGCTCTTGATGTTGCTGGAAGCACGCTTGAACTCACTCATGGCCCGGCCGATGGCTTTCCCGGCTTCAGGGAGCTTTCCAGGCCCCAGGATGATGAGGGCAATGGTGAGGATGAGGATCAGTTCCCAGGGACCGACGTTACCGATCAAACCAAACATGGCGCTATCCACCTCCTTCAGCGCATGCGCGACATCGCGCCTGCGCGGCCGCACTCTCACCTGCCATTCTATCCTGTTTGCCAAGGGGGCGCAATTGTTTCTTTACCCCCGGCCCTCGCCAGTGGAGCCCGCGCACGGCTGGCAGCGACCACGGGGTACCCCCGGGCCTTCCCCCTGCCCGCGCCCGCGGGCAGCGAAATGCAGCGTTTTCGAGAGATAAGACGCGCGAGTACGTCATATTGGAGCATGGTTCCGCAATTTCGCCAGTGCCTTGCTGCAGTTGGACCCGCTGCCTTCCGATATGCTATACACAGGCAGCCGCGGGAAGCAACCTGCACGCCGCGGCAGGGGCTGGACTCGAAGGAGGGGCCCCGGGTGTCGGCCGACTGCCGCACCCTTTGCAGCCAACAACGCACCAGCAGGAGGGACTGCCATGCTCAGGGCCCTGTACACTTCGAGTACCGGCATGTATGCCCAGCAGCTCAACATGGACACCATCGCCCACAACATCGCCAACGTCAACACCGCCGGTTTCAAGAAATCCCGCCTCGAATTCCAGGACCTGCTGTACCAGACGATGGCCAGACCCACCACCGGCGCAACGGGTGCACAGCCGGTGGGCATCGCCGTGGGCCTGGGGGTCCGTCCCAGCGCCACCCAGACCATTTTCACCCAGGGCAACCTCACCCCCACCGGGAACCCGCTGGACGTGGCCATCCAGGGCGCGGCCTTCTTCAAGGTGACGGCACCGGGAGGAGAGGAGGCCTTCTATACGCGCGATGGCTCCTTCAAGCTCGACAGCGAGGGCAACCTGGTCACCACCGACGGGTACCAGGTCGCCGGCGCCAGCGCCATCGACCCCCAGGCCACTGACATCTCCATCGCCCCCGACGGGACCATCAGCTTCCTGGCACCGGGCGAGAGCGAGGCCAGCGAAGGGGGCAGGATCGAACTGGTCAAGTTTGCCAACCCGGCGGCGCTGGAGCGGATAGGAAAGAACCTGTACCGGGCCACTCCCGCCTCCGGCGAGGAGCAGGCCTGGGATCCGGAGTCAGACGGCAGTGTATCGCTGCAGGGGGGATACCTGGAAACCTCCAACATTCAGATCGTGGAGGAGATGGTCAACCTCATCACCGTGCAGCGGGCATACGAGATCAACTCCAAGGTCATCCAGTCTTCCGACGAAATGCTGGCCACCGCCGCCAACCTGCGGCGCTAGGCGTGACCTGCACTGAGGGGGGAAACGGGTGAACGCCACTGCCCTCAGCACCATCCCCACGGGGGCACGTGACACCGCCCAGGCCTCTCGTGCCGCGGCCGTCACCGCCAGGGCGGAATCCTTCGCCCGCCGGCTGCAGGACGAGGCGGCACGGGCGGACGACGCCAAGCTGCGCGAGGCCTGCCGCGACCTGGAAAGCGTGT